>JAMFSL010000338.1 GCA_026225275.1 Puia dinghuensis | reverse complement strand
TATTGCGCAGTTCTTCATGCGGGTTGAGGATCAGGAGGTATTCATTGGTGGCCAGCTGCCTTTTATATGTCTCGTTGAGGACCGTGGCAATAGGTTTGATAGCTTGTTGCATACGTTACATTTTTTAGGTTTAAAGTCAGATCATTGGGGCCAACAGAGCCCGACAACCGCCGGCGTCGTCATTCGGGTGACAGCCGGAATACATTGACCGTCTTACAGGGATCGAAGGAATGTCTTCTTTTCAGCAGCACCAGTTCATCCACCCGGAAAATGCCATGGAAGCTCTTCCGGGAATAATCGGGCATAGCCTTATTATAGACCTTTTCAGTCAGGCCGCCGGCAATACTCAGGTAGGGTCTCGCGGTCAAATTGACCGGCGGCCAGCCTGACGAGCGGATAAATTCGTCGATCGCCCGCAGCTGCTGCATCAGTTCCCGTAATGGCTGCGGATCCTGTACCCGCAGGTAGATCGTGCCGGGAATATGCGACCAGGAAAAATTCGCATATTCCCGGCAATCCGCTAATGATTGTCCTGGCGGACAAGCCGCCGGTGGCGGCTTAGGGGTGTGCGGGGGGATCCCGCTATAATTATTGAGGGCGATGTCGAAAGCTTTTTGCTGATGGCAGATCCGCTGAACCCAGCGGATGACAGTATCTTCCGTCTCCTCGCCCGCCTGAAAAGCGGCCAGGGTGATATGCGGCTTATTACGCGCCAGCCGCTGCTGCCCTTCCGGGGGGTGCTGCCCATGGCCTTCGGGACCAGCCGAGAAATACTCGGCGTTGAACTGCTGTTGTTCTTCCAGCAGCCTGTCCACGAGATCCCCGCATGGATAGATCACCAGCAGGTAATCCGCCTGCCCGGACAATGCGGCCCGGCCTGCGACTGATATTGAATTTTTTACTAACCCCATTTCCATAAAAAAAAATTTAAATGATCATTATTTTAGCATAAATTTACTAAATTAATTAGTATAACAAAAGAAATTATTTTCCCGCTTCCGGCGGCTCCTACGCATTAAAATCATTTTTATGGACCTCGAACAATTTTCCGGCATGAGCTATAAGGGCAGCAAACGTTTCACCCAATGGGAAGTCCCCGCCGCTAATGCCACCGGTTTCGGAGCTGCTGCCGACGATTATATGGAAAGAGGCATTGACCTGAATGAACAGCTGATCCGTAACAAACCCGCCACTTTTTTCATGCGGATGAACGGCGACGCTATGGTGAACGCCGGCATTTTCAATGGCGACATAGTCATTGTGGACCGGTCCGTCAAGGCAGCAAGCGGCAAGGTGGTCATCGCCACACTGAATGGAGAGATGCTGATCCGACGGCTCGAGAAGACGTTCAACAAGATCCGGCTCGTAGGGGAGGCAGCCGGGCTCTCTCCCATCGATGTAGACCTTTCCGCATCGGAATTTTCGATCTGGGGAGTGGTGACGTATGTAATTCATGCGCTATGAAGGCGATCGTCGACTGCAATAGCTTTTACTGTTCCTGTGAGCGGGTCTTCCGGCCCGATCTGCGGGACAAGCCTGTCGCAGTGCTCAGTAACAACGACGGTTGCATCATTTCCCGTAGTGATGAAGCCCGGCAATTGGGTGTAGGCATGGCCATCCCTTATTTCCAGGCCCGGCATCTCATTGAAAAGAACGGCATTGCCGTGTTCTCCTCCAACTATCACTTATATGGAGACATGAGCTGGCGGGTGATGGAGACCCTGCGGATGTTGATGGGCGAGGGGGAAAGGGTTGAAGTCTATTCGGTGGATGAAGCTTTTCTCGATCTGGAGCGTATTCCTTCCGGGGAGCTTGCCGGCTACGTCCTACGCATCAAGGATACGGTGGAGCAATGGACCGGCATCTCCGTCTCAATTGGCGTAGCGCCTACCAAGACACTGGCCAAGCTGGCCAACCGTCTTGCCAAAAAAGACAAAAAGGCCTCCGGCTGCATCAGCATTCTGTCCACGGACGAACAGATCCGCATCGCCATGCAGCAAACCCGGGTAGATGATCTCTGGGGTGTAGGAAGAGCGTATGCCGGAAAGTTGATCAACTGGGGTATCACCAGCGCATGGGAACTCTCGAACATGCCTGAAGAATGGGCCCACACGCATATGGGTGGCGTCGTAGGTGTTCGGCTGATCCGTGAACTGAGGGGCCATGCAGCCATTGTCATGGAAGAAGAGCTGGTCGATAAAAAGATGATCGCCACCACCCGAATGTTCGGGCGTCCCGTGACCGATGTCAGCGAGTTGAAAGAGGCCGTTGCTACTTATATTTCAAGGGCCGCGGAAAAGCTTCGCCGCCAGCAAAGCGCCGCCCGGATTGTCAGTGTTTTTATCGTGCCAAAAGAACTACCAGCCGAGACCCATTTCAGGCATGGCCCCACGGTCAGCAGCTATGCCGTTCTTCCAACCGCTACTGCCCTTACCCACGAGCTCATCAAGCAGGCGCTGACCCTGACCGAACAACTGTACGAGAATGGCAAATCCTATAAAAAGGCCGGTGTGATGCTAAGCGGACTGGTGCCCGACGATTCAATACAAGGCAATCTCTTTTGTACGCACTCGGATAATCAACACCGCTTTCTCATGCACACCGTCGACAACATCAATTTTGCCATGCGTGACGACACCGTAAAATTCGGCGCTGCAGGCATGAAAAAAGATTGGAAGATGCGGCAGGAATTGCGGTCGGGAAGACACTCCAGCCGGTGGGAAGAATTGAAGGGGGTGAAATAATGGATTATTGGCGCTTATGGATTTTTTTCACCAATTTTAAAATATTCTCCCTGCTGATCCGTCTTCCTGAATAGCATGGAGGAATTATTGACCATCAACCCGGCTATGCCTTCACCGACGGGAAAAAATATCGCGTCAGTCATCAGCCGATTCGGCAGGAGACTACTTGGCTTTATACGCCAACGGGTTGGTAACGAAGCCGATGCGGAGGATATATTACAGGATGTCTGGTACCAGCTGACGACAACGGTCGATACGGAACCCATCGAACAAATCAGCGGCTGGCTGTTTGCCGTAGCCCGGAATAAGATCATCGATCGCTACCGCCGCCGGCAGCCCGCCTCCCTGGACTCATTACTGCCGGAAGGGGATGAACCTGCCGCCGCAGATCTGGCAGGCATCCTGCTGGATAACAGCCAGAACCCTGAAACTGTCAACCTGCGGACCCTCTTCTGGAAAATCTTGCAGGAAGCGCTCGACGAACTGCCCGAAGAACAACGAACAGTATTTATACAAAACGAACTGGAAGGCATCCCTTTCAAGGATATTGCCGCTGTGACCGGAGAGAAAGTCAACACGCTTATCTCCCGAAAACGATACGCGGTCCTTCACCTGAGAGAAAGATTGCTGACCCTCTATCAAGAAATTATGGAACATTAAAATGAAGAATATGAGAAGACATTATCGTCCCGGCAAAGCCCGCAAAATTATAGGCATTATTTTTCTCGCCATCATCGGCGTACTGGCTTTCGGCAGCATCGTCATGCTATTGTGGAATAACCTGATGCCCCAGATCTTTCATCTGCCCATTATCGATTTCTGGCAGGCATTGGGTCTGTTGATATTGACTAAAATATTATTCAGCGGTTTCCGCGGTGGCGGCCCCTCGAGAAGATGGAAAGAAAGGTTAAACGAAAGATGGAACAACATGACACCAGAAGAAAGGGAAAAATTCAAACAGGAATGGGGTCGCCGCTGCCGGAAGCCTTTCCGGCCGGAAGAGTCTTTTACCACCGGAACCGGCGCGACCGAAGAAAAACAATCATCGTAAGCGATCATGCCCAACTAATCTCATGATCATGCCCAGCTGGTTTTACCGATCTTCCCGCCAACACTTTCACGACTGGACTATCAGGCAATTGAATTTGCAGCCTTACCAGCACGTGCTGGAAATAGGCTGTGGATCCGGGCAGTTGCT
>JAMFSL010000337.1 GCA_026225275.1 Puia dinghuensis | reverse complement strand
GGCGGCCTGCAAAAACAGCAGTGCCCTGCTGTTCCTGTCGGCAAAGGTTTCTCACCTGGCGCTCCTGCCCCAGGGTGGTCCGGAACGTAAGACTCGCGTTGTCGATATGCTCGCCCAGATGGATAAGGAAGGTTTCGGCAGTTGTACGTCCACCGGCGCCTGCGAAGCCGTCTGCCCAAAAGAGATTCCCATCACGAATATTGCCCGGCTGAATGCCGAATATGGTCATGCGGGCCTGACCAGCGATAAATAAATGCGGAGCATTTTTCGTACCTTCGCGGCCAATTATTACAAACCGCATGATCAGAGCGAACAATGTGACTCTTTCCTTCGGGAAAAGGGTGTTATTTGATGAAGTCAATCTTACTTTCAACAAGGGAAACTGCTATGGGGTCATCGGCGCCAACGGGGCCGGAAAATCGACCTTTTTAAAGATCCTTGCAGGGGACATCGATCCTACCAAGGGAACCGTGGAGATTACCCCCGGCGAACGCATGGCGGTGCTCAACCAGAACCACTTTGCTTTTGACGAGAGTACGGTACTCAATACCGTCCTGATGGGCCATCAGAAGATGTGGAAAGTCATGCAGGAAAGGGATGTGATCTATGCCAAGACCGATTTTACAGAACAGGACGGTATCCGTGCGGGAGAGCTGGAGGGGGAATTTGGCGAGATGGGCGGCTATACGGCCGAAAGCGATGCTGCTGCGCTGCTGAGCGACCTGGGAGTAAAGGAATCCCTGCACGGGACGCTGATGAAGGAGGTGCATGGCGCGATGAAAGTGCGGGTGCTGCTGGCCCAGGCCCTGTTTGGGAATCCGGATATCCTGATATTGGATGAACCGACCAATGACCTTGACGTAGAAACCATCAATTGGCTCGAAAACTTTCTGGCCGAATATGAAAATATCGTGATCGTCGTTTCGCACGATCGTCACTTCCTCGACGCCGTCTGCACGCATGTGGCCGATGTCGACCGCCAGAAGATCAAGATCTTTACGGGTAACTATACTTTCTGGTATGAGTCTTCCCAGTTGGTGGCCCGGCAGGCATCCGATAAGAACAAAAAG
This sequence comes from Puia dinghuensis, assembly GCA_026225275.1. Classification (GTDB taxonomy): domain Bacteria; phylum Bacteroidota; class Bacteroidia; order Chitinophagales; family Chitinophagaceae; genus Puia; species Puia dinghuensis_B. Next base: position 15,830 of record JAMFSL010000337.1, on the reverse strand, counting down.
ACCGAGGACAAGCGCGCCGCGCTATTGGAATTCATCGCCCGTTTCTCCGCGAATGCCAGTAAATCCAAACAGGCTACTTCCCGGAAAAAGGCCCTGGAAAAACTGACCATTGAAGAGATCGAGCCTTCCAACCGGCGTTATCCGGGTATTATATTCAAGCAATTACGCGAGGTGGGTAACCAGATCCTCAACCTGGAAAAGTTGGCCAAAAAGGCCGAGGATGGCCGGACCCTCTTTTCCAATGTCTCTTTTAGCGTCAACAAGGGCGATAAGATCGCTTTTGTCAGCAAGGATCACCTGGCATTGACTAATTTTTTCAATATCATCAATGGTGAGGCGACAGCCGACGGGGGCAAGTTCGAGTGGGGCACCACTGTCACCAAGGCCTATCTCCCCAATGACAATACTCAATACTTCGAGGGACAGCATATCAACCTGATGGACTGGCTTCGCCAGTTCGTCCCAGCACACGTCACTGACGTGGATGAGCCGTTCCTGCGGGGGTTCCTGGGCAAGATGCTTTTCAGCGGCGACGAAGTGCTGAAAAATACAAATGTACTGTCGGGAGGGGAAAAGGTACGCTGTATGCTGAGCCGAATGATGCTACAGGACCCTAATGTTGTCGTCCTCGATGAGCCGACCAACCATCTCGATCTGGAATCTATCCAGGCTTTCAACGAAAGCATGAGTAATTTCAAGGGCATCGTATTGCTCACCTCTCATGACCATACCTTCCTGCAGACCGTAGCCAACCGGGTGATCGAGCTGACGCCTGCCGGTATCATTGACCGGCTCATGTCCTTTGACGAATTCCTCGAGGACGCCCGGGTCAAACAGCTAAGGGAAGACATGTATCCGAAGGCAGCGCTGGCCAAGGCATAATGCATAGGGGAAATACCCTATAACCGCTTGATTTTGTCTCATTTGATACAATAAATTCGGGATTTAAGCATTTTAAGAGAAATCCCCCGGTTGTTGATCAAAAGGCTGCTTATACTTGTGGTGACTTGCTGCGCAGTCTGCTTTGCGGCAATGGCCCAACCCACGGTTAAGCCCCTTTCTCCCGATTCCGTAGCCCATGCTGTGGACTCGTCGAAAAAGGTGGATGATACGGTGCGGCACGACTCAGCCTGGCTTGCCCGCGATTCGCTCCGTCGCCGGGATTCCATCATCCAGGGCGCCAATACCTTCTCTGCCACGTCGCTTCAGCACCAGATCGACTCCGCTAATGCTGCCACTTCCATTGTCTCCGATCCGGCAGCCGACTCACTCAAGCTACGGATGGATGCCATGATGACCAATGCTGTGAACACTGGTCGCGGATCGACAACTCCATCGGGAGGGGGTCCACCGGGAATGGCCGGCACTCTCCAGCGCCAGCCCCAGGCTAATGCTTATACTCCGGGTACGGGATCCACTATGGCTCCAGCCGGCACCGCCGACTCCAGCCATGCGGCGGTCAGTCCTCCCATGGTCACCAGAGGCGGTCACGGGCCGCCGCCGATTATGCAACGTGGTCGTAAGGCCCCGCCGGAGCTATCCAATTTACACCGGAAATACATCTCCGTTAAAAGCGGTAAAATTCCGATCGACACGCTCAGTCTTGTACCGGGCACCTTCTGGGTAAAAGACGTGCCGGACAGCGCTTACCGCCTCGACTGGGTCAACTCCAAACTCATCTGGCGATATCCACCCGCGGGGACGGACAGCGTACTGGCGTATTACCGTACCTTTCCCTATCGGTTGGATGCGGTGGCCAAACGATTCAATTACGATAGCATACAAAACTATTTCCTCGTCCGGCCCTACGACGGATCAAGAGGCGGGACAGCTGCCGATGACAATTTCTTCAACTTCGGGAATATCACTTATAACGGCAGCTTCGGCAGGTCCATCTCCTTCGGCAACAGCCAGGATGCCGTCGTCACTTCCAATCTCAACCTGCAGATCAGCGGCTACCTGGCCGACAGCATCCGGATAGAAGCGGCCATCACCGACAACAATATTCCAATCCAACCGGATGGTACTACCGCCGATCTCAACGATTTCGATAAGATCTATTTGCAGTTCTCAAAGAAGAACTGGTCGCTGACCATGGGCGACATCGACCTTAAGCAGAATCAGAACTACTTTCTGAGTTTCTACAAGCGGCTGCAGGGCGCCTCTTTCGAGACCACCGAAAGGATGGACTCCAACTCGACCAACAAAATACTGTTCAGCGCCGCTATTGCCAAAGGATCGTTTGCCAAAAATATCTTCGACGGACAGGAAGGCAACCAGGGCCCTTACCAGCTGACAGGAGCCAACGGGGAAACATTCGTCATCGTACTGGCCGGAACGGAAAAGGTGTTCATCGACGGCCAGCAGATGCAAAGAGGGGAGAATGCAGACTACACCATCAACTACAATACGGCTGAAATTACCTTCACCCCCAACCGGCCGATAACCCAGGATGCCAGGATCCAGGTGGAATTCGAATATTCAGACCGGAACTATCTTAACGTCAATCTCTATCTATATGACGAAGCGCATTTTGGCGACAAGCTGAAGGTCCGCATGGGCCTTTTCAGCAACAGCGACGCCAAGAACCAGCCGATCGATCAGACCCTGTCCTCCGATGAAGATGTCTTCCTCAACCGTCTCGGGGACAGCATTACACATGCCTATTATCCTGTAGCGGCAGTCGACACCATGGCGCCCGGGAAGATACTCTACCTGAAGGTGGATACCACCTATAAAAATGCCGCGGGGCAGATCGTCCATGACTCGATCTATGAATTTTCCGTCAACACGGCGCTTACTTTGTACAATCTTTCGTTTGCTGCCGTCGGCCAGGGGTATGGCGATTATGTTCCTGATCTCAATAACGTCAACGGAAATGTCTATATGTGGATAGCCCCGGTGAACGGTGTTTCCCAGGGTTCCTACGAGGCAGCAGAGTTCCTTGTGACGCCAAAGACTCAGCAGGTCGCCACTGTAGGGGTGGACTATGCCCTGGACAAGCATACGACGATGAGTGCAGATGTGGCAGCAAGTAACTATAACCAAAATACGCTTTCGACCATTCAAAAGAACAATGATGCAGGCTATGCGGGGAAATTTCAGTTCAAAAACGTGGAACCGCTGGGCGCGGCTTCCAAGGGACTTCAGCTGACCACTAACCTTGGTTTTGAATATGTTCAGGCCAATTTTGCCCCGGTCGAGCCGCTGCGGCCGGTAGAATTTACGCGGGATTGGGGGCTGTCTCTCTCCGTCAATCCTGCTACCGAGCGGCTGACATCCGCCAGTTTCCAGCTGACCGATAAAAAGCTCAATTCCATCAAATATGAGTTCGATACTTACAACCGTAGCGATGGCTTTACCGGGATCCGCAATGCGATCACCAACAAAGAATCACTGGCCGGCTTCAATATCAACGACCAGGTCTCCCTGGTCACCAGCGACAGTAACAGTTTTTCAGGGCGCTATCTGCGGCCTTCGATAGATATCAATCGAAAGCTTGGGTTTTTGAAAAATTATACGCTCGGCAGCAGCTATTCATTGGACGATAATATCGACAAAGATACCAAGGCCGATACGCTGTCCTCCACGAGCTTTTTGTTTCATACCTGGACGGCCTACCTCAAATCACCCGAAAAGAGTCCCAACCACTGGGGGGTGACTTATAGTGTCAAGGACAACTCTTATGCGAGCGGAAATCAAATGATGCTGACGGATCGTAGCAAGACCGTCAGCCTGTTCGCGGATTTTACCAAGAATCCCCATGAGCAGTTTCATCTTACGGCTACTTATCGTACCCTGCAGATCGTGGACAGTAACGTCGCGGCTAATTCCGCCGACAGTACCGCGGCTTCTACCGGCTCCACCAACGACCTGCTGGGCAGAATGCAATACACGGTCAACGAATGGAAAGGCCTGCTGAAAGGCAATGTGCTGTATGAGATCGGGTCGGGGCAGCAGCAGGAATTGAGCTATACTTATCTGCAGGTGCCGGCCGGTACCGGGCAGTATCAATGGATCGATTATAACCATGACGGCGTCCAGGAACTGAATGAATTCGTGCTGGCCCAATTCCCCGACCAGGCTCAGTATATTCGGGTATTCACCCCTACGGGTGTATACATTAAATGCACCTACAATACCTTCAATTATAGCCTTTCCATCACACCCAAGGCTCTGATAGGGACAAAAGGGTCCGATTTTGACCTATTTCTTACCCGCGTGACACTCCAATCTTCCCTCCAGCTGACACAGCGGCAAGAAGCTACAAATGGTATCCAATGGAATCCCTTCAAGGCTCCGCTGCTGGATACGGCGCTGATCACCCGGACGATGATCATGGCCAATACCTTTTCTTTCAACCGGACAGATCCTCACTGGGGATTCGATCTCAGCAATACCCATAACAGCTCGAAAAGCCTGCTGACCTATGGATATGCCACTACGGCTATCAACGAATGGTCCGTCCGCAGCCGCATCAATGTGAACAAAACAATTACGCTGACGACCACGCTGAAGCAGGGTACTAACTCGGCGATCAACTCCAGTTCCAATTTCGACAGCAGCAACTATAACCTCAGGCAATTTTCGGTGGAACCCAATATCATTTATTCGCGTAAGTCCAACATGCGGTTCGAAATCGGTTACTTGCTGAGCATGAAGGAGAATGCTCCGGCATGGGGTGGTCAGAACTTTACCTCTACCGGTTTTAATACGGCCTTCAAGTATAATATCCTGCAAAGTACCTCCATTCAGGGTAAGTTCACCTACAGCTCCATTCTCTATACTGCCTCGGAGGCTGCGCCCAGTACGACTTCCCCCGCGTCGTACACCATCCTGGAAGGGCTGGCGCCGGGAAAGAACTTCCTGTGGAATATCGATTTAACCAAAAAGCTGGGCAATAACCTCGAGTTAAGCCTTCAGTACGATGGCCGTAAGCCGGCCGGGCAAGGGATTGTGAATACAGGCCGGGCGGCGTTGCGGGCGTTGTTGTAGGGGGCTTTCGGCGAATCCATGTTCGGCTGGTCTCTAATGGCAAAAGCCAGGAAATACTTCCTGGCTTTTGCGTATCTTATGATGGCCCTTCGGGCGTCCGACCTGTGGTCGGCCTAGCCAAAGATCCCACCTTTCTTCAGCTCCTGAGTACCTTCACCGATCTTGAATCCATTGTGATAGATCTCGATCTTGTAGTTACCCCTTGCAAATTCGCTGTTCTGCTTCCACGCGAACTGTACAGACTTCATCTTGCCGGCTTCGAAGTCTACCGGTACTTTGGCGGTATAGATCTTGTCGCCATCATCCCGGGTAGTGAAAGTGCCGGAACCAAGAGCAGGTACAGAAACCGGTTTGCCATCGGGGCCGGTGATGCATACATATACATCAGTCTGGCCAGTCTGGGCGATACGGTTGGAGACATCAAACCCGATCACCAGCTTGTTAACCTTGCGGGCAGTGGTCGTTTCTTTATCTTTTCCGTCCTTCCTTTCATGCATCGGAGTGATCAGGATATTGGAGGCATTCAGCGTAGAAGCTACGTCTACTTTCTTTTCCAGGTCCTGCTTAGCAGCAGTAGTGGTAGAAAGGTCTGTGGTCAACTGTTGCTTATCCTGCGTCAGCTGAGTTTTGTCGGCTGTCAGCTGTTGGTTGTCCTGTGTCAGCTGAGCGACCTGCTGTTCGAGGTTGCCGATCTTATCATTCAGTTCCTTGATCAGGTCTTCTGCCTTCTTCTTTTCTTCATTCGTGAGGTGCTGTTTGTTCAACAGACCGCGGATGTTGCCTTTCAGCTTGGCGATCTGGCCATTGCTCTCTGTAACCTGGCTGGTCAGCTTGTTGTTGGTGCCGGTCAGTGAGTCCAGTCTTACCAGAGCGTCATCGAAATTCTTCTGTAATTGTCCCTTTTCGTCGGTGACCTTAGAGATTTGAGTCTGCTGTGCGGTCTGAACCTGCTCTTGTTTGTTGTTGTTCCAGAGCAAGTAACCCCAGGTGCCCAGAAAACCTGCGGCCAGCAATCCGATAACCAGGTTTTTGTAATCCTTTTTAGGAGGTTGACTTTGAGGGGTAGCTGAGGGATAGTTGGTTGTCGTACTCATACGTGTATGTTTTTTTTCAAAAGTTATGAAATAAGGATTCCAATGTTCTTCCAAAGATTCCGATGTTTTTTTCGGTTATATTGGGAGCGAGTCTAAAACCGTGCCAAAATCAATTTTATTGTGTTCAAGGCCTGATTCCTAAAGATTTATGTAATATTGCGTCAATAAACTACCAATAAACTACAGGTAATGTCCGTAGAAAAGATCCTCAGTGACTGGAAAAAGGCAAAATTCAAGCCTGTATATTGGCTGGAAGGAGAGGAAGAATATTATATCGATCAGCTGGTCGGCTACGCGGAGCACAACATCCTTTCAGAAGCCGAAGCAGGCTTCAATCTCACGGTGTTTTATGGTAAGGACGCAGATTGGACTGCAGTTATCAATGCCTGCCGGCGTTATCCGATGTTTGCCGAGCGGCAGGTCGTGCTACTGAAGGAGGCGCAGCAAATGCGTGACATTGATAAGCTGGAGGCATATATTGACAAGCCGCAGCCTTCCACTGTCTTTGTAGTGGCCTACAAGGAGAAGAAAGTAGACGGGCGCAGCAAGCTGGCCAAAATACTGAAGGATAAAGCAGAATTGTACACCACCAAAAAGATGTATGACAACCAGCTGCCCGAATGGACGGCCGGGCTGATCAGCTCAAAAGGATATGAGATCACACAAAAAGCGCTGCTGTTGCTGGTCGATCATATCGGTAACGACCTGAACCGCATCAACAATGAAATTGAAAAACTGCTCGTCAACCTGGTAGGCCGGAAAAGCATCACCGAAGACGATATCGAGCGTTACGTAGGAATCAGCAAGGAATATAATGTCTTTGAGTTGCAGGATGCTTTTGCCAAGAAAGACAGGGTCAAGGCCATCAGGATCATCCAGTATTTCGAAGGTAATCCCAAGGCCGGGCCCATCCAGCTGATCCTGCCCTCCATCTACAATTTTTTCAGCAAGGCCTATATGATCTTCGCTCACCCCGGCGGGGATGAAAAGAGTATCGCTGCTGCGATCGGCGTGAACGCTTATTTTGTCAAGGACTATCTCGCAGCAGTGCGGAATTATGGCTATGAGGGGATCGAAGGTGGATTGCTGCTACTGCATACCTACAACCTGAAAAGCATCGGCATCGGCAGTGTCAATGTCGAAGACGGGTCTCTCCTCAAAGAATTGGTGATTAAAATGATGGCCTGAACGCCGGGACGGCGTTCGGCCGAAGGCCAATCATTAGATCAGCGGCTGCGTTAGCAGCCCGTGAGTGGGCGCCGCAAAGCGGCGTTAAGGAGTTACTTCATAGCATCCGCCTTATCTTTAGCCAGCTGTGCTTTCAACGCATCAAGGCCGTTGAATTTTTCTTCTCCACGAAGGTATTTATTGACGAATACCCGTAATTCCCGGCCATACAGATCTTCATTGAAGTCGAAAATATTCACTTCTATCGTCCGCTCGCGGCCATCTACCGTAGGCCTCATCCCTATATTCATCATTCCTTTCCACCGGGTTCCGCTCCAAGGAGAGACCGAAGACAGGGTATCCGGAGCGGTCAGCGTGATCATGCTGTCGTCTACGACCTCTACTTCCACTGCATACACGCCGTCGCCGGGGATCAGTTTGTCGGGGCTGCCTACCTGCAGATTGGCCGTAGGAAAACCGATCGTTCTACCCAGTTGCCTGCCCTGCATCACCTGTCCGGAAAAGAAAAACGGATAACCGAGCAATTGATTCGCCGTTGCGATGTCAGCTCCTGCAATCGCCTCTCTGATCCGCGTAGAGCTGACCGATACGGCATCCAGCAGATGGACCGGTATCTCCTGCAATTCGAATCCTTCGCTGCGGCTGAATTCTTCCAGCAGATGATAGTCACCCAGCCGGCCTTTACCGAAACGATGATCGTAACCGATGATGACCGTATGGGGATGGAATCTTTCCAGCAGGAATTCTTTGACATACTGCCCGGCCGTCATTTCCGCGAAGTCTGCGGTGAACGGTACGACTACCAGGTGCCCTACTTGCTGCCAGGACAGGAGCTGTATCTTTTCTTTCAGGGTATTAAGCAGCCGGACTTCGGCCGTTCCGCCTCTCACGATCTTGCGGGGATGTGGATAAAAGGTGACGATTACCGTTTCGCCGTCAATCCTGGCTGCTTCCTGCCTCAACTGTTGCAGGATCTGCGCGTGACCGGTATGAACTCCATCGAAAGTGCCTATGGTAATGACTGCCCGGTTGAAAGCCGGCAGCTGGTCGGTATGATAGTATATTTGCATGTTGAATTAAACGGGTAAGGTGTTACACAGGTTGGCCGGCATTCGCAATGCCTGCCATCCGTGCAAATCTACTGATCCTTTTAGATTTCTTAGCTTTCTCAGCTTTTAGCTTTTTTAGATACCTTTGCGCACATTATGTCACTCTATGCCCAACGCGGAGTTTCCGCCCAGAAAGAAGAAGTTCACCAGGCTACAGAACGGTTGGATAAAGGGCTTTACCCAAATGCCTTCTGCAAGGTCTATCCCGATTATCTGGGTGGAGACGCAGGTTGGGTCAACCTGATGCATGCCGATGGCGCAGGCACCAAGAGCATCCTGGCCTATCTGTACTGGAAGGAGACTGGCGACGCCAGCGTATGGAAAGGAATCGCCCGCGACGCGATAGCGATGAACCTGGACGACTTGTTGTGTGTGGGCATCTTCGACAATCTGCTTTTTTCTTCGACGATCGACCGCAACAAAAGGAATATTCCCGGCGAGGTGCTTTCCATGATCATCAATGGCTCTCAGGAATTCTTTGATGAACTGGCCGGTTATAAGGTCGGTATCCGTTATCTGGGGGGGGAGACCGCCGATGTAGGCGACGTGGTCAGGACGATCGCCGTCAACGGTACGATGACTGCCCGCTGGCCCAAAGACAAACTCATCACTAATGACAAGATAAAGGCCGGGGATGTCATCATCGGCTGTGCGAGTTCGGGTCAGGCGACCTATGAGACGGATTATAACAGCGGCATCGGCAGCAATGGTTTGACCAGCGCCCGGCATGATACGCTGCACAAGACATATGGCGCCCGTTTCCCGGAATCTTACGACACCGGCCTGGATGATAACGTCGTTTATATCGGGCCCCATCGGATGACTGATCCGGTGGAAATACCCGCTATCTCGGAGATGGACAGGCTATCGTCGGGATCGGCCGGCTGGTCGACCGATATCGGCCATCTCCTTTTGAGTCCCACCCGCACCTATGCTCCTTTGCTGAGGCAATTGCTGACCGAAAAGTTCGACAGTATCCACGGGCTCATCCATTGCAGCGGCGGCGGGCAGACCAAGTGCATGAAATACCTGCCTGGTAATTTCCTGATCGTCAAAGACAATTTGTTCGATCCGCCACTCATTTTCCGGCTGATCCAGGACGCGTCGGGGTCGGATGCCCGGGAAATGTATCAGGTCTTCAATATGGGCCACCGGCTGGAAATCTTTGCCGACCCGGCTGCCGCCGAAGAGATCATCCGGGTAGTGGCCCAGTTCAACATTGATGCCCGGGTGGTAGGGCATGTCGAAGCGGCAGCGGAAAAAAAACTGATCCTGAAGCAAAGAGGGGAAGAAATCGTCTATTGATCCGGTTGTCCCGGTAGATCACCTTTTCGTCCCGGTATTCTACCGGCTCACCCTAGCTGCAAAAGGTTTTCGGCTCGTTGCAAAGGCGCGTCCCTGTTACCTCTATACCGTCAAAATCAAAAAAAAAGCTAAATTTCCGGCTTTTTAATCCACAAGGCTATGAATTTCCAGATTTCGTAACTACTTTTGCAGACGGTTCTGGACGGATTGACATTAAATTTTAATTATTTTAAATATCTTTTGCCCCTTCCGTGAACTCTCCCGTGATAGTATTGTTATTGATCTAGTACCCAGCAGTTATTTCATCATTTTTATTTATTTATAGATATGAGGCAACTAAAGATTGCTACACAGATTACCAATCGTGATTCCCAGGCGGTCGAGAAGTATTTGCAGGAGATCTCCAAAATACCGATGATCACGCCGGAGGAAGAAACGGTTCTCGCTCAACGGATTAAGATGGGCGATCAGAAAGCATTGGACAAGCTGGTTCAGGCCAACTTGCGCTTTGTTGTCTCTGTCGCCAAACAGTATCAGCACCAGGGTTTGTCCCTGAGTGACCTGATCAACGAGGGTAACCTCGGCTTGATAAAAGCGGCACAACGCTTTGATGAAACCAAAGGTTTTAAGTTTATTTCGTACGCCGTTTGGTGGATCCGCCAGTCCATCCTGCAGGCGTTGGCAGAGCAGGGCAGATTAGTCCGCCTGCCTCAAAACAAAATTGGCACGTATAACAAGGCTAATAAAGCGTACATGGCTTTCGAACAAGAACATGAGAGAGAGCCCAGTACGGAAGAGTTGGCTGAATTACTCGAGATGAGTGAGACGGAAATCAACAATATTTTCCAGAGCAATACCCGTCACAGTTCGCTGGATGCCCCGGTACACGAGGCGGAAGACGTAGCGATGGGGGATTTACTGGAAGGTGGTGATGAGACGGACGATGACGTCATGAAAGATTCCCTGCGCGCAGAGATCCGCCGCGTGCTTAAATCGTTGAGTCCCCGCGAAGCGGAGATTGTCAACGCCTATTTTGGCCTGGATGGCGAGAATGGGGTGACGATCGAGCAGATTGGCCAGAAATATGATCTGACTAAGGAGCGTATCCGCCAGATCAAGGAAAGGGCGATCAAACGTCTGCAGAAGGCACGATATAGCAATGCACTGAAAGCATACCTGGGCTAGTCCCGGTTACATATCACTCATGAAAGATCCCGGCATCCGCCGGGATCTTCTATTATGTCCGGCAAAGAAACTCTTTGCCGGGGCCGGCATCCGCCGGGATCTTTCATTTAACATGTTATTCACAGTTCTGGCAGCGGGTCGCGAAGCTGACATTGTCTTTCGCCTTTTCCCCCTATCTTTATCCGCTTTAAATTGATTTCATGGAGCAAAAAGTTACTGAAAAAGTACACTGTCTTATTATAGGATCGGGGCCTGCTGGCTATACCGCTGCAGTTTATGCTGCCCGGGCCAACCTCAAACCCGTGCTTTACCAGGGGATACAGCCAGGTGGTCAGCTGACGATCACTACAGAAGTAGAGAATTATCCTGGTTACCCTGATGGCGTTCAGGGCCCTGAGATGATGGTGCATTTTGAAAAGCAGGCGGCCAGAATGGGGGCTGATATCCGCTATGGCCTGGCTACCAAGGTCGATTTTTCCGTTACTCCGCACAAGGTATGGATCGATGAGGATAAACTCGTCGAGGCCGATGCCGTCATTATTGCCACAGGCGCCAGCGCTAAATGGCTGGGACTGGAGAGCGAACAGCGGTTGAACGGATACGGCGTCAGCGCCTGTGCGGTCTGCGATGGCTTTTTCTTCCGGAATAAGGAAGTGGCTATTATCGGGGCCGGGGATACCGCAGCCGAAGAAGCGCTCTATCTTTCCAAACTCTGCACGACTGTGCACATGCTGATCCGCAAAGACAAGATGCGGGCCTCCCGAGTCATGCAGGAAAGGGTACAACAGTCCCCGAATATCAAAATATACTGGAACAGCGAGACTGATGAGATATTAGGCGAAAGCAGGGTAGAAGCACTGAGCATCCGGAATGCCAAGTCGGGTGAGAAGCAGGTGATCCCCATCAGCGGGTTCTTCGTAGCCATCGGCCATCAGCCGAATTCGGGTATTTTCGCTGACTTCCTCGATATGGATGAGGCGGGCTATATCAAGACCGTACCGGGAACTTCCAAGACTAATATAGAGGGGGTCTTCGCCGCAGGGGATGTGCAGGATAAGATTTATCGTCAAGCCGTCACAGCTGCCGGCAGTGGTTGTATGGCTGCGTTGGATGCGGAAAGATATCTTTCGGCCAAAGGACTTGCCTAACGGGCCACGGGCCCGGTGGCCGAAGGCCCAACATTAGCCCTTGATTGGGTGCCGAAGGCACCGGATAATTTTCACTTATGGTTACAGTACAGTTGCATAATTTAATTTTCTCCGGCCGTCACGGTGTCTTCAAGGAAGAGCTCGCCACCGGCAATACTTTCGAAGTCAACCTGGACGTACTTTACGATGAGACCGACCGGCCCTTCGAGGGACTGGACAGCATCGTCAATTATGTCACCCTCTTCGGGATTGTCAAGGAAAGGATGCATCAACCCTCTCCTTTGCTGGAAAAGATAGCGGATGAGATCATTCACAAGATCAGGGAACAATATCCCTTCATCCTGGAAGTGATCCTGTCTATTTACAAATTGCAGGCGCCGATCGGTAACTTCCAGGGTAAAGCCGGGATGACCCTTCATAAAAGGTTTATGAACTAACGATCAACCATCCGCCTGCAAACGCCGTTTATTATTGATATGACTCGTTTGCTTCTACCGCTGTTCCTCACCCTCGTCTTGCCTTTCCGTGCTCTTACACAGGATGCAACGGTATTGTTGCAACAGGCATCCCACCTGGAATCCGACTTTAAAGAGGAAGATGCGCTCGTTAAATATCAGGATATCCTGCGTCTTCAGCCCCATAACGTTTTTGTTTTGTGTCGTTGCAGCGACCTCAGTTGCAGGATCGGCAATCGCCAGGATTCCAGGGATAAAAAAGTCGCTTATTTTAAAACGGGACATGACTACGCCGATGCGGCGTGGCGACTCGATTCGACCAATAGCGAAGCCAATGTCGTCATGGCCTTCTCCATTGGGCGCATGATCCTGCTGGAGAGCGGCAGGGAAAAGGTGGCGGGAGCAGGAGCTATCAAAAAATACGCTGAGAACGCCATTAAATACGATCCGAAAAATTATAAGGCCTGGCATATTCTTGGCCGGTGGCATTATGAAGTCAGCGGACTAAATTTCTTTGAAAGAACGCTCGCCAGGTGGTTGTATGGCGCCCTGCCTGACGCTTCTCTGCAGGAGTCTATCCACGATTATGAAAAGAGCATGGCGCTGCGTCCCGACTTTATGCTCAATTATCTCGAGCTGGCGAGGGCCTGTCATCGGGATGGGCAGGATGCGAGGGCTGTTCAACTGCTGCACCGGCTGGATTCCCTCAAAGACGAAATGTACGACGACCGGCGCGTCCGTAGTGAAGGGCGGCAGTTGCTGGCGGAGTGGGAGTGAGGTCGCGCTGCGGTGAGATCACACCACTTTTCCTTTCCACCGGCCGCTGCGGATATAGGCATAAGACATGATGAAAAGAGAGAGCCAGTACAGCCATTCGGATAGCCAAGCGTATATCAGCGACATATGCCAGTACTCTATCACCAGGTACACATAGATGCTATACAGGAATATAGTGATGCATTCGATCAGCAGCGTGACCCGGGAATTGCCCGTGCCCGTTACCGCATTCAGCCAGATAAGAGAGAAAGACATGATGACGAGCGCGGAGGAGACGACCCGCACCACCGGAATGGCCGCCGCGGTGAAAGTGGCTTCCTGTCCATACACCGACAGGAACAGGCGGGGAAAAAGATTCAGCACCAGGGCTATCAGCAGGGCAAATCCAATACTCAGTTTCAGAATCTTGCCGATCAGCTCATGCACCTTATCCTGCATCCCCTGGCCGATAATATTGCTGACCATGGCATTGGTGGAGGAGGCGAATGCCCAGGTAAAGATGCCGAATAACCCGAAGATATTGCGCATGGTATTGCTGATCGCCAATTCCTGGCGTCCGTGATGTTCGATCAGGATATAAAAGAAGATCCAGGCTCCGATACTGATGACATTCTGAAAGATCAACGGGGAAGATTGCTGCAATATCAACCGCCAGGTTGTCGCATCCGGCTTCCGGCGCTGGTATAACTGTAACTCCCTCGCGATGCCACCGGCCTGCATCACGGCGAAGACCACTATCATACCTGTTGCTTCGGCGAAAATGGAAGAGATGGCGGCGCCATTGAAACCCAGGGCTGGAAGACCAAAATGACCGAAGATCAGCGCGTAGTCCAGCACGACATTCACGACCGTTTCTGCCAATGTACCGTATACCAGGTACCGGCTCTGATTGGTGCCCACCAGCAGGGCATTGCGCATCTGGTATATGTATAGGAAGGGGAGGCCCCAGATCCTGATCCGCAAAAAGGCGATGGCCTGTTCCCTTAGCGCCGCCGAGTGCAGGGACCAGGACAAGAAGGCCGGAGACAGCCACCAGGTCAGGATGATGCCGGTGGCGGCCAGTGCGAGGGCGATCAGTACGCCCTGGAAAAAAAGCTTACCGATCTCGTCGATGCGATCTTCCCCGGCCCGCCTGGCGATCAGCGCTTGCAGACCGTTATTCAGCCCCAGGCCGATCACGGCAAAAAACAGGTAATAAACCCCTGTAATACCCGCCGTGGACAAGGCCTCGCCAGTCTTGTCAAGATGGCCCAGGAAAATGTTGTTCGTGATAAAATTGATCTGAGGCACCAGGATCGCCAGACTGATCGGCAACGCCATTTTTAGGATGGCCCGGTTACTGACTGCTACCTTGTATTGATTGAGCTGAGGGGTCGTTGCCATCTGATAAAATTCGGCGGCAAGATAAGAGTTTTGTAGTATTATTGCAGAGGAGCCGCTGGAAGCGGCCCGGCAGACATAACTATGCACAAGCCAGCCTTTCAGATCGAAGTATCGGACATCTCGGATGAGGATTTACTCCAGTCCCGTCTGCTCGTGGAGGTCAACCCGAATGCCTTCACCTACGTATTGCTCAATCAGCGGAATATGAGCCCGCTGGTCGTTAAATACTTCCAGCTGGAGCATAGCAAAGAGCATCCGTTGACTGATGTACTTCGTGAGATCCTCGAATCGGACCCGTTGCTGAAGCGATCGGTGAAAGAGACGCTCCTCGTTTACAATTTTCCTGAAAGCAGCCTGGTGCCCGAATCGTTATTCACCACAGACGCTAACCGGGAGATCATCGATACCTTGCATGGCAACCTGCAAAAGGGCCTGATCCTGACTGAAAAGATTCCCTGGTGGGAGATTTTCAACGTTTACCGGATCTCACCTGATCTTCACCAACTGATGCAGCAGACTTTTTCCGCCGGGAAGTACTGGCATTATTACAGCCTGATGCTCAAAAGCTATAAAATGTTCGACTCCACCGATCCGGGAGATTGTTTAAAAGTTATATTTTATTCCGATAAGATGGTGGTGCTGGTGGTCCGCAATGGGAAAGTGCAGCTGATGCAGACCTTTTCTTATCATGATACCAAGGATGTGGCCTATCATCTGCTGAATTGCTGCCATCAGCTGGGATTGAGCCAGGAAGAAGTCAAACTGCTGGTGGGCGGTCTCATCGATAGTCAATCGTCACTCAGCACCGAGTTGCATAAGTACTTTCTCCATATCCAGTTCGAAGAGATCGATGAGAGCATTAAGGTGACCGACGAACTGAAAGAGCTGCCTCTCCATTACTTTTCTTCCATCCTGAAAATGGCGGTTTGCGCATGATTTCTTTCATCTTCAACCGGGCGGTATGCGCATAATCGGCGGCGAGCTCGGCGGCAGGAGGGTCAATCCTCCGGCGAAGATGCCCCATACGCGGCCGACCACCGACATCGCCAAAGAGGGATTGTTCAACATCCTGGAGAACAACCTGGACCTGACATCGCTGAAAACCCTGGACCTGTTCGGCGGGACGGGCAGCATCAGCTACGAGCTGGCATCCCGCGGCGTGCGGGATCTCACGGTGGTGGAAAAAGATCC
>JAMFSL010000336.1 GCA_026225275.1 Puia dinghuensis | reverse complement strand
GCGCTGATTATAGAAAGGCTCCCATCCTGTATTCATGTACATGGAGATATATTTCTGGGTGAGGATCTGCTGCAGCTCGGTGCCGGTCTGTAGCTGTACGGAAGGCTGGTTGACATAAGCCGTGATCTGGGCCTGGGTATAGCTGGTGTCCCCGTAATTGGAAAAGTTGAGAGCAGCCTGCACAGCATTCAGGTAGTAAGTACTGGCTGTGCCGCCAATCCACCCGCGGTAAGCCGCTTCCGCCAGGGTAAATTCCTGTTCGGCATAGCCGATCGCGACACTGGGCTCATTGATGGGATCGTACGCATAACGATTGTTGATGGCAGAAACGAGACCACCGGAGACTGCCGCTACATTATCGGACAGCGGCGCGGCTCCCGGCACACCGCTATAAGCGTTGAAATTGCCGGCAGGCAGACCAGAGGCCGTAGTCGGATTGCCGAAGGTGAACAGCCGCGGGTCTTGCAGGCCCTTAAGGAGGGTCACAAAGCTGCTGTCCAGGTAGAAGTCGGTCTTGAGGCTGTTGTTGTTATAATAGGGATAATAATTGCCGCTGATGTTATAATATTGCAGTTCGGCGTTATCGCTGTTAGACGCGAATAACGGATACTTACTCGGGTTGGAGACGATATTACTGAAATGCTGCTGTACCTGCAGCTGCTGGTCGCCGGTCTTTAAAGACAAGCTTATCAACACGCGAAGCGCAAAGGCATTGATAGCCTCCTTCCATTGGTTGACATTTCCGCTATAGATAATATCACCCTTGATAGCGCCGCTGGTGCTCAGCGAATCGTTGGCCGTTTCCAGATCGGCGAGCACCTGGAGATAAATGGATTCCTGGCTGTCATACGCCGGCATCAGCGCAACGGGTGACAGATCGCCGTTCATGGCCAGTTCAGCCTTGGAGAAAGGCACATCGCCAAAGGTCTGCGTCAGCTGGATGATATAATAGTCGGTCAGGAACTTCCCGATATAGTAATAATTCAGCTGGCTGGTGCGAAGGGCCTCCTGCTGCATCTTCACCACCTGGGTGATATTACTGTAGGGAGTGAAATCACTGCGCGTCCAGCCATAATACTGGGACAGGTCGGCGCTCTCGGTATAGATCAGGTATCGGCTTGCCAATGCGGCTTCTGTGGTAATGGTAGCAAAAGCCGTTTCTTCGATATTGGTCAGCTCAAGGGAAGGATCGGCCTGGGTCACCTGATTGGGATTGGTCTGATAGTCCTGGAACTTCTTGCAGGAAGTCAGGGTAGTGGCGCCGGCGGCGAGTATGATCAGGAGGAGATCCCGGAATTGTTTCATATAATGCTTTTTAGGGAATTAGAATTTAAGATTGAAATTCAGGCCATAGCTTCTGAGGGAAGGCGTCTGGAGATTATCCGCTTCCGCATCGGGATCTACATTCGGTATTTTCGCAAACAGCAGCAGGTTATTGCCGATTAGCGAGACTGATCCAGCCTGGAAAGCCTTGCCATTACCCAGCCATTTTTTCGGGAAATTATACGTGATGGACAGCGCCCTCAGCTTGATATAAGTGCCCTTATAATAGAAATAGTGATTGTCTTCTTCGTCTCCGCCGGTAGAAGTCATAAAGGCCACATAGTTTACCCCGGTAACGTTAGGCGTATATTTCCTGTTGTCGGTGATCACATTGCCTTGGTTGTCATAAGTCACACCGCCTGAGGCGACAGTGACACCTTTTCCGACATAGGTATTTTCGGCGAGATAGGCCTCATCCCTGAAATGATTGGCGGTATGGGGAGAAGATCCGCCCCACCACATCTTCTCGTTAGTGGAGGAGTAGATCAAACCGCCCAACCGGCCATCCAGGGAGAAACTGAGCGTAAAGTTTTTATGCGAAAAGCTGTTCTGCCAGCCGTAAATCCACTTGGGGTCGGAATAGCCGACAGAACGTGGGAAGGCGTCTTGTACAGGTAACCCGTCAGAGCCATAGATGACCTGACCGGTTGCCGAGGTCTCATAGACGGTAGTGAAGGTTTTATCCATCCTGTCCCCTACCTTCAGATTCCCTTCATAGCCGGTGGTGCTATAGGTAGCTTTGGTCAGCCAGAGATGGTTATTGCTGAAATTTAAGCCGGTAGTCCATTTGAAGCCTGGAGTCACGACAGGTGAACCGCTCAGGGTGAATTCCCAGCCTTTTCTCACATGATCATCCGCATTGACGAGGATGGACTGGTAAGCGCTGGCATTGGAAACGGCCAGGTCGTTATAGTTGTTAAACTCGAGGTTTCGGAAATAAGTTCCGTCGAAGTTGATCCTGTTTTTGAACAGGCCCAGCGCCAGGCCGGTTTCCCAGGACCGGGTCGTGTTGGGTATCAGGTTGGGGGAAATCAGGGTATTGCCCCAAGTTAGCGACGGAACGTTATTCCAGCGAGTACCTATCCCATAAGTTTGGATGGCCGCATAAGGGTCATTGGGACTGACATTGCCGCTGTTGACCTGGGATAAGGACCCGCGGACCTTCAGGAAGGAAATCGGCTCCGGCAGATGCAGGACGTCAGACAGCACAGCGGACAAACTAACGGAAGGATAAAAGAAATGATTGTTCCTGACCGGCAGCGTAGACACCCAGTCGTTCCTGCCCGTGGCAGACAGGTAGATGAAATGATAGAGTTCCAGGTCCGCGGCGCCATACACGCTCTCGATCTGCTTCTCGCTCAGCGAGTCGTCACTATATAGCGGGTTGGTGGAGTTGGTCAGATTATAGAAACCGGGAATCGTCAGCCCGTCGGTATGGGAATAGAGGTATTTGTAGTTGCTGTACTGACTCGACCCACCGGCTCTGACATTGAGAGAAACATTTTTGCCGAAGGAATGCTTATAGGTCATGATAAGGTCGGACGTAACATCCAGGTAGCTGGATTTGGTATCGAAAAAATTGCCCGGCGAGATATAGCTGTAGGCGATATAGCTGACGGGCTCCTGGATGGTGTTGTCGATGCCGTCGGTATTCATGCCCGATCTTGCCTTGATGCTGAAGGATTTGGAGATGTCGTAGTTAAGCGCGAATGAGCCAAAAGTATTGTCCTTCCTGTGGCCATTGAGGTACTGATCGGCTACGAAATAAGGATTATTGTACCAGGAATTATTATAGTTATACTGCTGGACATTGACTTCCCCTGGTCTCCAGTAGTTGCGCAGGTCGCGGACATCGACATCGGCGCCTGTCCACAGCACGAGATTGTACAGGACATTCTGAGGGCCGTAACCGATGGTGGGAATGTTATTGCTAAATTCCCGGTTATAAGTGATACGGGCGTCGAGACTCAACTTGTCGGTAAGGTTAAAATTGCCCGCGATGGAAAAGGAGGGATTCTGCATATTGGTATTGGGCATCGTCCCTTTCTGATCGATATCGGCTACGGAGACGCGGAACACTCCTTTATCTCCGCCCCAGTAGGCACTGACGTTATTGGTAGACAATACTCCTGTCTGGAAAAAGTTCTTCAGGTTGTTCTTGCCCCGCGCAATCCAGGGCAGCGGTACCAGATTGCCGGTGGCGGGATCGACCGGGCTATTGTACTGGGTCGTCTCATAATAACCGCTCGGAGTGGAAGGATCTTTCTGATTCAACTTAGGTCCCCAGATCCAACCGCCGCCCTCCGTGCCTGAGCCGGAGCCGTCGACATAGGCGTATACCCCGTCATAACCATCCCCATATTCTGTCTGAACTTTGGGAATGCGGATATATCCCGTCTGGACCAGCGTAGAGGAGTTGATGTCGACGCCGAACCTGCCCTTCTTGCCTCTCTTGGTCGTATAAAGGATGGCGCCATTTATACCGATCGACCCGTACAGGGCCGCAGCGGAGGGACCTTTTAACACAGATACACTCTCTATATCGTCCGAATTGATCTTATATACGTCCCCTTCCAGGTCCGGGATGCCATCGATAACGTACAATGGCGTCTGACCCCGCAGGGAGATGCCGGGGGCCTGGAAGAAGTCCGAAGTGTTGGTGATGTCGAGACCCGCCACCTTGCCCGTGAGGGCGCTGGCCACCGTAGGCTCCTTAACTTTTTCCATCGTCTCGCCGCTGACCTGCTGGACGGAATAACCCAGCGACTTCGCCTCTTTCCTGATGCCGAGCGCAGTAACCACTACTTCATTCAGCGTGGTCGTTTGCAAGTATATATCGATATGACCTTTGCCTTTGACGGGCAGCTCCTGCAGCGAATAGCCGGAAAAGGAGAACAGAAGGATATCATCCCCCGTCGTCGTGATGGAATAAGACCCCTCGGAATTGGTGGTGGTCCCGATATGAGAACCCTTGATGACGACAGAGACGCCGGCCAGCGTACTACTGTCGGTTCCGGATCTAACAGTGCCGGTGAGAGTCGTCTTTTGCGAAAACCCGGCACAATACAAAGCCATAAATAATGAAATGGCGAAAGCAGCCTTTTTCATATCAGAAAGTGTTTTGATAAAGAATAAATGTTGAACGGACAGGAGCCTTTTAACGCCGGCAAATATGGGGAAAAATCAAACGCCAGAAACAATTTATATTGAATGAACGTTCAATTAATTTAAACTTAATTATAACTTCACAATAAGATAACCTGGGAATCTTTCATTTACTTATATTTGCCTGCAAACGAATGCCGCCATCGGCGCCCCCTCTACATCATATTATCTACATGGGAAGAAAAAGTCTGAAAGAACCCCGACAGAAGGAGATCATCAAGGCCTTTTATAAGGTTGCCAAAAAGGAAGGATTGGAAAATGCCTCGATC
>JAMFSL010000335.1 GCA_026225275.1 Puia dinghuensis | reverse complement strand
CCGGTTTATACTTGGTGACCGCGGATAAACCGGCATTCGGAAGCTAAATGTATTCACCCCACCACTCACTTCCGCCCTCAACCCAAATCCATGTAACGCCAAAATCTTTCTCACAATCGCCAACCCTATCGCCGGCCGTCCCGGCCTCACTCCCTCCGTTCCATTGATCCACATCTGCAATTCAGCCGGCAAAGCCTCGCCTTCATTCTCAATCCGAAACACCAACTCACCCCCCTCTCTCTCCAGACTAACTCCGATCCGGCCTCCGGGTCGCGAATACGCCACAGCATTCACCACCAGATTCTGCAACACTCTTTCCATCATCGAAATATCAGCATAGACGTAGGCCCATTCCCCCGCCTCGCCGATCGTCATCGCCCCGCTTCCTCCACTCGCATGCACCACCTCCTGCAGCACCTCCGAAAAAACAAACGGTTCCCGTTGCATCTCGAAATTGGCCGACTCCATCTTCGACAACTCGAAAAGCTGCCCCACCATCTTCTCCACCTGCCGCAGTTTACTCACCACCAGCTCAATATAGGCCGATTCCTCTTCGGGCCGCAATTGCCCCTTCTTCAGCGCCAGCGTTTCCGTATATCCGCGGGCAATCGCCAGCGGCGTCCGCAGGTCATGCGAAATATTGACCATAAAATCACGGCGCTCTTTTTCACTGGCCGTTACAGCATCGATATTGTCCAACAGCAGATCGGCCATTTTATTGAAAGAACCCGTCACCAGTTCCAGCTCATCATTTTCCCGTAACGCAAACCGTGCAGAAAAATCCCCCTGCCGAAAACGACTAAGCACTTCCATCATCTCCTCAAACCTGCGTCGCCATCTGTTAATGTAAAGGACGGTTATCAGCAACGATAGCGCCAGAATAAACATCACTGCCCCCAGCACCATCGGCGTCACCCGGCTGTTCATCAGCATCTGTGTTACCGAACGGTATTGTTCGTTGCCGAGGATCACATAGATATAACCCAACTTCCCATTCTCTCCTTCTACTACTGCCGCGGAAAAGATTTTCGAGTGGTCCGGGTCCCGCGGATCGGGCCCATCAATATACTGAAGGCCGCCCGATTGAATATATCGTTGCAGTGCAGTAGTCGAAACCTGCCATTCCCTGATCTCGCTGGTATCCCCGTGAAAATAGATGACCCTGCCGGTCGTGTCGAGAAAGTAGACTTCCGCGCTGGGACTGATGACCATCGCCTGGTAAAAGACAGAATCCGCCTTCTGCCGGTCAAAACCCTCCCGGCCATAAGGAGAAGTAAACTTCGCAATATGCGCCGCGACATCCTTATTGAGTAGTTGTGTGCTCGCCGCATAAAAGCCGGTCGTTGCCAGATACGTTACCCCCACAAACAACAACCCCAGTAGGGCAATCAGCAGGAACACAATGATATATATCCGCCGGAAAATCGCCGTAGGCCGCCGCCCTCCTCTTTCATACCCTTCGGTTCCCTCGGGTATATCGGCCGCGCCTTCGCGCATCCTCTCCCTCATTCCGCAAAACGGTAACCCGTCCCCCACGTCGTAAGTATATACTCAGGTTTATCCAGGTTCTTCTCCAATTTAATCCGCAGTCTATTTATATGCGAAGTCACCGTATGTTCATATTCCTGAAAGGCAAACCCCCAGATCAACTCCAGTAACTCATGCCTGGAAAAAGTCTTACCGGGATGACTGACCATCAGCCACAAAAGATCAAATTCCTTCGGCGTCAGTTCCAGCCGCTCCCCCCTGACAATCACTTTGTGTTTGTCATGATCGATAACAAGATCCTTGACCCTCTTCACGGCAGTCTTTGTATCCTCCGTGGGAACCCCCGTATCTCCAGAAGTCATCGCCCCGGCACCCGCTCCCGCATAACCCGTCGCACCTGCCCCAACGTCCCCCTGCCTCCTCAACAAAGCTTTCACCCTCGCCATCAATTCAAAAATCCCAAACGGTTTCGTCAGATAATCATCGGCCCCCAACTCCAACGCCGTCACCTTATCAGTCTCCTCCGATAAAGAGCTTAACATAAGGATCGGTGTCCGCCCATCAACCGCACGGATCCGTCGGCAAATCTCGATGCCGTTGAGATCGGGCAACATAATATCCAGAATGACAAGGTCAAATACCCCGTCGGCTACCCTCGCCATCGCCGCCGCCCCGGTATCACAAGTCGCCAACTTGTACAAAGGTTCGTGCAAATGCAAGACCAGTAGATTCGTGATCTGCGTATCATCTTCCACCAGCAATATACTCTTCATATGAGCAAAACTAGCGCCTTTCTACTACACCAAAAATTTATCGTACCTTTGCCCGCTAATGAAGTCTACAACGGAGAAAAAGAATATCAGGCACCTCAGCCTGAGTGAGTTAGAGAACTACTTCGAGACACTCGGCGAAAAGAAGTTCCGGGCGAAGCAGGTCTATGAATGGCTGTGGCAGAAACATGCCCATACCTTTGAGGACATGACGAACCTCAGCAAAGAACTCCGTCATCTGTTGACAGAACAATTCTCCTTACCCGCCCTCGTCGTCGACGCTACGCAATACAGCGCCGACGGAACAGTCAAAAGCCGCTTCCGGACCGTTGACCACCACATGGTCGAAGGCGTCCTCATTCCTACCGATGAACGTAAGACCGCCTGCGTATCTTCCCAGATCGGCTGCTCCCTGAGCTGCAAGTTCTGCGCTACCGGGTACATGGAACGCAAGCGTAATCTCGACTACGATGAGATCTATGACGAAGTCGTACTCATCAACCAGCAGTCCGAACGCGTCTACGGAAAGAAATTATCCAACATCGTCTTTATGGGCATGGGCGAACCCCTGCTGAATTATAAGAATGTACTAAAAGCTATCGAACGTATCACTAACCCCGTTGATGGCCTCGCCATGAGCCCCCGCCGCGTCACCGTCTCCACCGCTGGTGTTGCCAAAATGATCCGCCAGCTCGGAGATGACAAGGTAAAATTCAAGCTCGCATTGTCGCTGCACGCTGCCAATGACAAAAAGCGTAATGAGATCATGCCCATCAACGAAACCAACAACATCGCCGCCCTTATCGATGCACTGAACCATTTCTACCAGCAGACAGGCAACGAGATCACCTTCGAATATATTTTGTTCAAGGATTTCAACGACAGCCTAAAGGACGCCGACGAACTGGTAAAACTCTACCGCCGCGTGCCCGCCGACCTCGTAAACATCATCGAGTACAACCCCATCGACCAGGCCCTCTTCGCCAAACCTGATGACGATGCCGTCGAAAAATTCATGCAGTACCTGGAAAAGAATCGCGTCAACGCCCGCCTCCGCCGTAGCCGCGGAAAAGACATCGACGCCGCCTGCGGCCAGCTCGCAAACAAGGAGTAATATGTGGATGTCCGACCTCCCCGACAATCTTCTTATTAGTGAAATAAACATTCCCGGCTCCCATAACGCCGCTGCTATCAACACGACAAGACGCACCCGCTGGGCCTGCCAGGACCGATCCATCACCGCTCAACTCGCCGGTGGCATCCGCCTCCTCGACATCCGCCTGAAACCCAAAAAACTCAAACCCAAAAAGCGCCGCGAAACCCAAAACCCCTACACCTTCATCACCTGCCACGGCCGGCTCGGTCTTCCCGGCGCCAACGAATTTCAGCCCCTCGATGAATTGTTCGCCGAATGCACGGCATTCCTAACGGCCAACCCAACCGAGACCCTCATCATAACCATTAAAATTGACGACTGGCGAAGATCCCGGGCCGCCGACCGCACGACCATCCTCGAAACCCTCCAAACCTATCTCGCCCCGCTCCCAATCATAAGAGCAACCCAACTCCCCACACTCGGCGTATGCCGGGGTAAAATCTATCTGATCAATCGCATCAATGACGACCCTGCCCTCGGCATCCCGCTAAACATTCCCGATAACACGCCCGGATCCCAGCTCCCGTCAACCACTAATCGCCATTACGTAGTCTACGTACAAGATCAATATAAAGGATTAGACCGCATCAACCCCGAAGCCCACAAGCTCGATCTCACAATGGCCGCCATAAAGCACAAGCGCCCCGGCACCGTCCTCATCAATTTCGCCAGCGCCACCAAACCCATCGGCCGGTTCGTCTATATCATGCGTGAGCTCCTGGAACATTTCCGTGATCCCGCCATTCGCCCTTCAGCCCTCGGTTGGCTCTTCCTCGACTACGCCTTCACCGCCGACCTCCCAACCCTCATCATCGCCTCTAACTATTGACCGCATCATCACCTCCAACCTCGCAGCCGCCGCCAGCGACCCTACTGAATAACCTTCCATCCCGAAATCTTATACAGTGCCCCCTTAAAATTGCCCTTCCGCATAACGACTCCCCGATGATCCTTCCAGGCGAGCTCCACCCAATCATATTCCCCCTTTTCATAATTAAACGTATATCCATCATCTTCAAATAATCCCCCTTTCGTATCCCCATCCCCATAAACATAACAGGTGACATCGAACGTAACCCCCGATGGAATATACTCCACCGGCTTCGCCAACGGCAAGATCGTCCCTGCCCGGACAAACAACGGTATCTGACTTAGACTAGGGTGTATCCTATAAGTCTTGCCTCCAACAAACTTCTCGTTGGTATTGAAATCATACCATACTCCCGCCGGTAAATAAACACTTCTTGATGTCTCCCCCGCCGTCAAAGGCGCCGCCAGCAGTCCACTACCGATCATATACTCGTCGGAAATCCCAAAAGTATTCACATCCGACGGCCAGTCCATGACCAGCGCCCTGAAAGGAGGCACCCCCTTGAAATGATAATCCGCAAATGCGCTATACAGATAAGGCACCAGGCTCATGCGAAGCTGCAGCAGTTGCCGGATCGCTGCCTCCACAATGGCGGCACTATCCATCAGCTCATTTCGGTTATTTTTCCCGATATTGATTTGCAGCCAGGGTGGATGTTGCAGATACCAGGAATTGAACAACGTCTGCGCAGAAAGCACCGCCGTCTGGCTCCGCCGATAATCGGCAAATATTTTCCTTGCCGCAGGATCGGCGAAATCCGGCACCAGCCCATTCCAAACCAGATAATCTCCGGCCTTATTTTTTAAAGGAGCATACAAAGGTGATTGAGGCGATGTAAAGGCGTGCTCCCACAAATTCAGATGAAATCCCATCGCCCCCATGCTATCGATCAACCCATTCGGCGTCGGAAAAAGTTTTGTATTCCACACATACGAGCAGGAATAGGCAGCGGTCTGCCATTTAGGTTCGAGCCCGAGAACATCGCAGGGGATGTGGTTGTGGCGAAAATAGGCCGCCATCGTATCCACCTGGCTTTGGCTAAAATCCGCTTTTACCCGGTACTTGACCCCCAGCCCCCAGATCGCAGGTAGTGCGCCACCACCGGAAAAAAGATTGTATCGCTGAACAGCCGTCTTCATATCCGGCCCGTCAAAAACATACAGGTCAATCCCTTTCGCTCCCGGTATATCCACCGTAACATATTCCGTCGCCGCCCCGTCGCCTGATTTCCTCGTCGTGCCACAATAAAACGTCGTATACCGCGCCGTATTGATCAACACCCCGTACCCTTTGGTAGATACATAAAATGTCGTCGGCCCATGCGTATACCCCAGATCATTCAGCGGATTATCATTGACGATCGGCCGCTTCTTCAACCCGCGCTGGTCGAAAGACCCCATCTGCAGCCCAAACCCGTAAATATGCTCACTATCGCTCAGCGGAATCTCGACAACAGTTCCTCTGTCATTGACGGTAAT
>JAMFSL010000334.1 GCA_026225275.1 Puia dinghuensis | reverse complement strand
ATGCCCTATCCCAATCGTACGCACGGTATCACCGAAGGGGAAGGTACTATCCTCCATAAGACGACGATGATGGCGGAGTTCCTGAAGATGTGGTGTCCGCCCGGCGGCCGCTAACACCGGGGCGCCGTACCCCCACATCGCTCTGCCCTCCATATTCGCCAAAAACCGTATCTTAGAAGACTAAATATCAGCTGCCGATGAAAAGGTCTATCGCTTCGGTCTTTTGCTCTGTTTGTCTGTGCTTCGCGACCCTGGCACAAAACCCTAATAATCAGCCTGCCGCCGCAGCGGGCTCCGCCGATCTCACCGGCGCCGCCACCCCTAACGGCTTCTCCGTGATCCGCGGCATCAACATCAGCCACTGGCTCAGCCAGGTCAGCAACAACCATCCCATCAAATATGACGACCAGGACGCCAAATGGCTCTCCGCTATGGGATTTGACAACGTCCGCCTGCCTATCGACGAAGTGGAATTGTGGGACAGCACCGGCGCCCCCATCGAATCGAACTGGACGATCCTCTATAATGGCATCGATGCCAGCCTCAAACATCATCTCAAAGCCGTCATCGACCTCCATATCGTCCGTGATCACTATTTCAATGCAGCGCAGGAAGGTCGCAGCAACCCGCTGTTTTCCGATACCGCCGCCCAGCGTAGATTTCTCAACCTGTGGCGCCAGATCTCCGCACGTCTCAGCCACTATCCCGATGACCAGGTCGCATACGAGATCCTCAACGAGCCTGTAGCGCCCAAAGCCTCACAGTGGAA
This sequence comes from Puia dinghuensis, assembly GCA_026225275.1. Classification (GTDB taxonomy): domain Bacteria; phylum Bacteroidota; class Bacteroidia; order Chitinophagales; family Chitinophagaceae; genus Puia; species Puia dinghuensis_B. The sequence continues at coordinate 28,536 of JAMFSL010000334.1, read as the reverse complement.
CGAAGTCATGCTCAAAACTTATCACAGCATCCGCCTGCTGGAGCCCAAACGGACTATCGTCATCGGATCGAATATGTGGCAGAGCGCCGCGACCTTTCCCCTCCTGGACGTACCCCAGCACGATCCCAACATTATACTGAGCTTTCACTCTTATCTGCCCATGCTCCTGACGCACTATAAGGCCAGTTGGGTCTCCACCGCCGCCTATGACGGTCCGGTAAAATACCCCGGCGTGCCCGTTGACTCCGCCTCTGCCGCCGCCCACTATCCGCCTGCATTGGTCACCGCCATCAAAAACATGGGTGGCTTCAAGTATTGGGACCGCGACGTGATCGCCAAAAACATAGCCGTCGCTGTCGATCGCGCTAAGCAGCTCGGCCTCCCGATCCAGTGTGGCGAATTCGGCTGCCTGCCTACTGCCGGCCGTACGCTCCGCCTTCAGTATTATAAGGATATCATGTCGATCTTTAAGCAGTATAATATCGCTTTTGCCAGTTGGGACTACCACGGCAGTTTCTCCGTCGTCGAAAATGAAAACCTCCATCCCGATATGGAACTGATCAGCATCATCACCGGGAAGTAAACCCGCTCCCCCCGCGTCCGCACTTCGTCGTCCGCCGCCCCTACTCCACCACCGGGAACGCCGAGATCCTCAACCTCGCCGCCCCCATCGGGATCAACTCGATCTCCTTCACCGGCGTCCGCTCACTCACCGGGCTCTGCGGCAGCACCCCGCACAACCCATACTGATCCACCATCCACTACGGTATCACCTTCCCCTTCGCCCGGATCAGCAAAGGCACACTATCCGCCGAGAAAGGATAGCCGCTTGCCGGCCACGGCCGCCGCACCACCTCGAACTGATCGGCAGCAGGTCGCTTGTCGAACGCCAGCCCGTAATTCCATAGACTTGCCGGAAAGATCTCATATGCAGGCCATGCGCTCTGGTCCGCACCTGGCTGCCATTTGGAATCCCCGATCGCCGCCTGCCGGCTGTCCACCTTCCGGTAGGACTCGTCGATCTTCAGCGAAAAGGTCAACGGGCCGTAGTTGACGCTCACGCTATTTTTATTTTTCTCCCAGACCCGCACGGTCACTTTCATGGGCAGCTTCAGTTCCACCACATCCCCCGCCCGCCAGGTCCGCTCTATCCGGATATAATCGTCGCCCGCGGCATTCACCGCCTGCGCTTCACCATTCACGCTTACGGTCGCCCCCGCAGCCCATCCCGGAATCCGGAGGTATAGCGGAAATGTGATCGGCGCACCCGCACCGCCCGCAGATCGCCTCTCAGCCCCGTCTGCAACCTCGATCTTCACCTTTCCATCGAAAGGATATTCGGTCACTTCCTTCAAACTCACCGTCCCACCCTTCGCAGCCCCTACGCTCACACTCACCTCACTATTACTATACAGCACCGCCGCGACCCCAGCATCCGGCGTCGCCATCCAGAGATGCTCCGCGTAATAAGGCCAGCCCTGGGAATGATTATGCTGACAACACCGGCTACTGAACGGATTCATCACCAAAAACGGCCCTTCATTCTGGATCCCCGGCGAATGATTCCGGCTGTCGCTGACCACCATATTCGGGGCGGTCAGATACCGCAAAGCCTTGAAATCAGGCATCACCGCCGCCGGATAGGTATTGAAGGCAACGTCTTCGCAATTGTCCGCCCACACCGGATCGCCGGTGATCCCGGTCAGGATCTCATCGGAAGCCATCTGCTCGACCATGCCGCAGGTCTCGACGGCCTGACGGGGATCGGTGTATCCTTTCCGCGCATTCTCATCCGCGCCGAACATCCCGCCGGGAACTTGTCCATACATGCTCCTGACAAGGTAAAAATCCCGGTAAGTAGCGGCCAGTCCGGCAGAATCCCCGGTCTGCATGAAATAAGTTGCAGGTTCCCGAAAACACTCCGCAATATTGACGTTATGCCAGTTGGGTAAATTGCCGACCATGGCCCAATTGGCAGTATTTCTATGGATCTTCGCCGCCAGTTCCAGCAACCACTTCTCGCCCGTCCTGTCATACAGCCAGTAGATACTGTACAGGTTATCGCCGCCACGGCTGTTCTCCCAATATATTTTCAACAGCTGGCTATCGGGAACGGTCAGCTGCCATTTAAAATACCGCGTCATGAATGGTATGACCCGAGCATCGTGATTGTAGTCGTAAAAAGACTGCATGCACCAAAGCATCAGCATATTCGGCCAGAGATCCGGCGTTTGCCCTTTATTTTCCTGGTGCTCGTTCTCTACGATGCGTGGACCGAAATAACCGTCCGGAGTCTGACTTTCGAAAACTTTGTCCAGCCATCGCCGGGTCTCGTTGATGATGGTCGTGTCCCGCAGGATATATCCCAGATCTCCATAGCCCTTTAACCAGTAAGGCACTTCTTCCCAGCCATGACCTCCCTTTCCATTGCCACTGTACCAGGCGTTGTTGTTCTTGTCGAGCCATGCGCTGATGCTGCCCAGGTGTCCCGTCAGCCCGTCCCGCTGCAATTGCAAATATTTTAAAACCCACCCCGATGGCCGGATACTTCCGATCGGCAGCTTGATCAGGCTCAACGGCTGCAAAGGCTGCCGGTTCGCAATATAATAGCGGTTGACCGATCCCGCCAGCGGACGACTCACCACGCTGACCTGCGCCCAACTTCCCACCGGCGTCGCGGCTAGCCAAATTCCTATGATAAATAGTCTCATGATCTAAAGTTAGGCAAAACTCACCTGATCAGCATGACCGTCCCCTTATACGTCTGTCCCGACCCATCCGCATATTTCATCCTCGCTATATACACATATGTACCCGGCGGAGCCGGCTGCCCATGTACGCGCCCATCCCACCCTGCATTGGCATCGCCCGGCGCGGCATTATGTAGCTGGAAAACCGCCTGCCCCCACCGGTCAAAAACAGCCAACTCCTCGACTACACTGTTGACCGGGCCGCCCAGCACGTAGAACCGGTCATTATGCCCATCGCCATTCGGGGTGAACGCATTGGGAATACCCAGCGGCGTATAGACATCCACCAGTATCGTCGCCGTATCACCGCAACCGCCTGCCGCCATGACCGCCAACGTATACAGCGTGGATGCGGCCGGATCGGCAACAGGATTTTGGATATGCGGATCAGACAGGCCGGTAACAGGCGTCCAGTTCCAACTGGACACATCACCGCTGACCACAGGGTCGAGAGTGGTGCTTTTACCATACGGTATTGTAAAGATCTGACCGGGCGCAATCACCGGTGGAATGCTGACGAGCACCGCAATACTGTTCGACTTGGCCAGCCCGCATACGTCATCGCTGACGATCACGCAGGTCACAATATCGCCGGTGACAAAATTATCCCGGCTATAGGTCGCGCTGTCATCGCCGGTGCTGTCGCCATTCAATAGCCAGTTAAATACCGGCTGGTTCGATCCGTTCGTGACGGTCGCGGTGAACGCCACGGCACTACCCTGGCATATGCTGTCCTTCGGCGTGGCAATGGTCACGCTTGCCGCTCCCTGCGGATCGATGTCGAGGGTAACGATGTTGGAGGTGTCAGTCACCGTTCCCGTGCAACCGGCCTGGGCGGTTAATATGCAGTACACCTTGTCGCCATTCGCAAACAGGTTATTGGAGTACGTCGTACTGTCGCCGCCGACGTGGAGGCCGCTGACGTCCCATTGGTAAACGGCATCGATACCGGCGTTAGCGGAAGTGGCCGTAAACGTAATGGGTGTGCACACGGGTGTGCTAGTTGCCGTAGAGCTGATTTGTATCGACGGTGTACCCGACGAAGGCGTATTGATCACAATGGTATTGGTCGTCGCCGCATATCCCTGCATATCGGTCACGACAGCGTAATAAGCACCGGGGGTGGTCGGCATATAGGCGGAATCGATGGCCGAGATCCGCGGAAATTCATACAAGTCCGGGTCTTCCCCGTCGACGATATAAATATTGCCTTTGCTGTCCACCGTCATAGCGGGCGGTGTCGATCCGTTGTTACCAAACTTATATGCACAGACCCGCTGAAAGCTTGCAGTGCCGGGCACACACTTATAGACGGCAATGGAGTCGGAAAGTTGTCCCTGCCAACCAACGATGTAGATGGTATCCTTGCCGTCCATCCACATATCCGAGCCAGCGACCAGACCGCCCCAGTTGGCCACCTCTACCCCGCTGGTGGCGCCCGGCGCCCATTCCTGCACCGTGGTAAAAGTCAGCACAAATATATTCCCGGCACTGTCAACTGATAGCTGGTTTATACCGTCTATCTGGCCAGGCCCCGATCCATTGCCATATTCCCCTGCCACGAGCCGGCCGGTGGTAGCCCCTGCGGGCCACTTCGTAATGACCGCATCGGGTCCATCGCCGAAATAGACCGCACCCTGACAATCGACATACAGGCCCGTCTGATAATCCGTCTCCCTGCCCGTCACTACGATGCTGCTGTCGAACGATCCGGGTGGATATTTCAGCACGACATTGCCGGAGCTCGCCACATAGAGATTCTCCTGGTGGTCTACGAACAGGCGAGCCGCGTCCGTGTAGGCGACAGTAGTCACGGCGGTCCCGCTTCCCGGTGTCCATTTGACCACCCTGTAATGAGCCCCATCGACGGTATATACATTCCCCGCCTCATCGGTGGTCACATCGTACCCTGGAATGATGCCACCCAGGGAAATGACGACGGGTTTGGCTGCCAGCGACTGCGTAGCGGTGACGGAATCGACCGGCTGCCCATCCTTATACCAAACGATTCTTTCCAACGGGTATTCCGCCCGGGCCAACAGGGATGAGCCGACGCAATAATCCTTGTTCGTGATGACGCTGGCCGCGTAGCCACACTGACCGTATGCAGCCGGGAGAAAATTGACTACTCCGTTGAAAAAGATAAGGTAGGGTAGAAGTCTCTTCATAGACTTCAAAGGACCATATTTTTTGCCAGGAGGCTGCGGTGGGGTTGTTAAGGTTATTTAAAGATGAGGCTGGCATCTTTATTTAGCCTTTTCTTTACAAAAAACTAAGTGTTCCTATTTAGCCCCATGGTAGCAGTTCCGACGCGTGGGGCAGCACCTGGACGCCCGCCGAGATTAATGCCCCCTCCTTCGGGATAGAAATACCAGCTAATCTGACTTCCCTTGTCGGGCTGGCCTTCAACGGAAATATAGAAAACGTTACCGTAACAGTTTATTCGCAATCAACTATTCTGGCCTTGACGGATCTTCAGCTCTCAGTAAACGAAATAGCAAAGGCAAATCAATTGACAATGTAGATCGTCCCGGCGCAGTCTCTCTGACCTGCTTCCCCAACCCTTTTACCGACGATTTTGTTATCCGGTCATCCACCCTTTTTAATACGGTCGTCATCAGGACCATTACCGGCAACACAGTCAGGCAATACACCAATTGCGGGTCGACAACACTGCGGATTCCGGCTGCTGAACTCAAGCCGGGTATTTATTTCGTCAGCATTGATGATAAAGTCACTAAGATGATAAAAGAGTGAGACGTTGCGCTTAGTTAATTTCCCGTCCGCGAACGTCCGGAGTCAGTTGACTAACTATTTAAAAAAATTAAGGACTTTGGCAATCGAAGACGCATTTGTAAAATTCATTTCTATCTCGCTTTGAGTAAAGCTGCTCCTATCAATTTTGTCGAACAACTTATTCCTCAGTTGATCTATTGATACGGTTCCTTCATCTTCCAAATCAAATTCAATTTTTACTGAGCGGCCAGGTTTCTTTATGCTATACCCCCAAAATAAAGTAGCCCATCGAATTATTCTCACTTTTTTAATTGAATAGCACTTTCCTATAGAATCAATAATTGAAACATTATTGAAAACGCCTTTTTCAGTCAATTTTTTATCGGCTGTTGTTAACGAATTTTCGTCTGCAAACCAGTAAATTGCTGACTCTTCGGGTTTAAAACAAATGACTGGATATATCATAATATAAGCACTCAAACATTTTATTAATATAGCCTGCGGTCACATGTCACCATCTAATTAATCCACCACATACGTCACAACCGATCTGGGCGGCAACCGCCATTGACGCCCGCTCACCGGATAAAATCTGAGATTGTCACCGGCCTTTTCCGATGTGACATAGCTTTTTACGGTAAAATGCCTGCGCCCATTTAATTGATCCAGGTAAATCACCCGCTCTTGTGTCGTATAGTTGATAGCCACTATTACCATCCTTCCTGGCTGAACGCTCCCATACGCCGACACCATCACATCCTGCGCCGCCGCAAGATCGTCTTTCCCATCACTCCGCCCGACGATCAGCCGCCGCATGCCAGGCCGTATCCAGCGGCTGAAATTTCCCAATGCCCACAACCCTTTCGTCGCATAGTAGTCGCCATCGGTAAACCCGGCATTCGGCTTCAACGCGATAAGAAAATAACGGGTGTTGGAGTCTGGCCGCCCCGGCTCGTACGCATTCCAGAACTCCCAGGCAGTCGCATGGCCTACGGTAAGATCATGATGAATGACCTTGGCCAGGAACAGGGCACAGTCCATCGCCGACCGGCCTCCCTTTGTCCCTTCCCGCCAGCCATCCGCCAGCATCGAATATTCCGTCTCCCAATAGTTCACGCCATATTTCGTGGTGGTATCGGCCACCCGCCGCCGGATATTGATGAGATTACTATCCCCGGCCTCACTGAAATAGCTATGCGCTCCGATCATCTGCCCCATATGAGAATATCGCCGGAGACTTAAATCCCCATCACCAAAAAAATCCTGCACCTGCCGCGAAGTCCCGCCGCTTCCCCCATACAAATAATTCAGCTGTCCCGCCTCGGTCACCAATATCTTTGTCGGTAGCCTATGTGCCGTGAGGGCGCTATCCAGCGTCGCCACTATCCCATGAATCTCTTCATTGCGCCACGGCGATCCCTCCTGGTCCGCCGACCCCGGCTTGTCGGACCATGCCCATTGTGGTTCATTCACCGGGCTGATATAAGAAAATGGCAGCCCGATGGAATCAAAATGATCCAGCACGGTGGCCAGAAAGCCTGCGTATGCACCGTAACGATCGTCCCGCAAATTTGACCGATAATCTTTTTCCGTCTTGTAACCGAATCCGTTTTTGGTCATGCTGACAGGCGGTGTATTGCAGAACGCGATCAGCTTCTCCACCCCATACGCATATGCCTGGTGTACAAACCACAAGTAGCCCGCCTGCTTGCTCCAGTCATAAGTGCCATCGGGGCTTAAAAAACACTCTGCCCGTCTCCACACTTTATCGATCCCGCTGCTATCCCCTTGTTCCGCCGTGCCGCCGCCAATATTGAACCGCCAGGCCGACAACCCAATGCCCGCCGGATCACCCGCGGAGTCGAAGCCGCGACTGAACAACCATTTCGCCATCTGCTTTTTTTTGGTGGCAGGCCAGTACCGCCCGATCGGCTCGGAATACCAACACCCCGACGCCCCGATATTTTCAATGGTCTGCGCCGCCCGCCGCACATCGATCTTCAATGTCAATACCTGCGCCCGGACACCCCAAGCCCAAATCATCAGTCCTATTATCCCAAAACATTTTTTCATCCGAAAATTTTGCTGAAATTAGCACTAGAATATCATCCTATGCAAAAATCCCTGCTGATTTTATGGTTATTAGCTTGCTCCACGGCCCCCGCCTTCGCCCAACCAGATAGCCATCCACTGGTCAGCCGCCTCATCTCGCTGTATAAAAAACTGGAACGCCTCGACATTCGTTACAGGGATTTCCATGAAGAGAGATACGCAGATTCCGTCGCTAAATACAATACCCGCTTTTCCAAACTCATCACCAGCCCCGGCATGACCAGCCTCACCCCAGCAGACTGGAAGCAGCTAACCTCGTCCACCGGTCTGCAGATCACCACCAGCGGCGATGGCCAGCTACAGATTGTCTCGTGGTCACTGGAGAACCCTTATCCCACACCTTCGTATTGTTCTGACGTGGTCTTCGCCCGCAGCAGGAAGCCCCTGCCTGTCTCCATTTTCGGGGGAGCCGAAGATGACGCAGGCGATAATGTCACCACCGACACGATCATCGATATCCGGTTAAAAGGCAATGCTTATTATCTCGTCTTCGGTTCCAATAAATGCGGAGCACTGTGCGAAGTAGAACAGGCATCCATCTACAGCCTCACTGACAAGGAGATCATCCGCTGTGACTCGGCATTTTATGACGACAGTGTCTACACCGCCGACGTCTCATTCAGTTATCGTTACAGCGATGGGCTGAAATTCGATCCGGCTTTTTCTGTGATTGGAAACGTATTGACATGCCCTGTCTTCGATGAAGACGGACAAAAACAAATCGGGACCAAACGGTATACCCTAACGCCCACCACTCGCTGACCCTACCCACCACCCGCTGACTCTACCCGCCACTTATTCCTGCACGACCGGAGGCTGCACCTCCGTGACATTCCCCAGTATAACATCTTCAGTACGCAAATACACTTTCCCCTCCTTCATCACAAACCGCATTTTCCCCATGGCATGGATATCCTGCGTCGGATCCCCCTCGACCGCCACGATATCCGCCCACTTGCCCGGCTCCAGCGTACCCGCTTTATCGCTGATCCCAATAAGTTCTGCAGCATTGACCGTAGCGCATTTGATCGCCTCAAGAGGCGGCATTCCCGCTTCCGTCATATAGACGAACTCCATCCAGTTCTTCCCATGCGCATACACCCCCGCATCCGTGCCGAAAGCGATCTTTACCCCCGCCTTATACGCCTTCGCAAAAGTCCCCTGGATGATCGGCCCGACGGCCAGCGCCTTGCCCGCAATCACAGGCGGAAAAAACCCCGGGATCTTCGCAGAATCGGCGACGGACTTGCCGGCAATAATAGTAGGGACATACCATGTACCATATTTTTTAAACAGCGCAATCGCCTCATCATCCATGAAGGTGCCGTGCTCGATGGAAGTGACGCCCGCCCGGATCGCCCGTTTGATGGCCTCCGCACCATGTGCATGGGCCGCCACTGCCATTCCGTAGTCTTTGGCCGTCTGCACGATCGCATGCAGCTCCTCATCGGAGAACTGCGCTCCCAACCCATCCTTCTCCAGCGAAAGCACCCCGCCCGAAGCCGTGATCTTGATCAGGTCGGCGCCCTCCTTGTACATCTGCCTGACAGCCTTGATACAGGCATCTACACCATCGGCGACTGTCTCTGTATAAGATGGCTCGGCATATAACCCTTCCCGGTAGCCATGCGTGGGATCGCCATGACCGCCCGTGGATGAAATGATCTTGCCAGCAGTATACATATGGGGGCCCGCAACAAGCCCTTTGTTAATGGCATTGCGCAGCGAAATATTGACACCCGTGCCGCCGACGTCCCGGACGGTGGTGAAACCCGCCATCAATGTGGTCTTGGCATAAACGGTGGATTGAAAGGCGATATCCGCCTCATTCATGGTAAATCCCTTGAGCTGGGTGTTGGCGCTAAACTGATCTTCGAGGTGAACATGCGAATCGATCAGCCCGGGCATCACGGTAAGATTCTTGAGATCGATCACCCTGTCGCTCGCAGCGGCAGTGGCATAACCCTTTTGTACGGCGGTGACGCTGTTGCCGGTCACAATAACGGTCATCTCGGTCAGTACCTGTCCCGCTTTCGGGTCGATCAGCTTGCCGCAGTATAGCAGCGTTCTTTGAGCAAATAGCAGCCCCGGCAAAAGCGCAGGCACGATCGCCAGCAGGCATAAAAGCAGTTTTCTCATATTAGTTAGTTTTAAATCCTGACTAATTTACTACTTTTCACCATCTCACCGCAACCTCAATCCGAACTTCGCACTATCCGCCGGATCCATCGTCGGAAAAACATCATCCGCCGTAAAAGGCTCTCCATCCTTGCCGACAGAAAATAACCAGTATTTATCGCCCGTCTTCTGATAAAAAAAATAACCCGATCTCAAATCCTTATGAGTTATCGGATCGATGATCCACACATTTCCCTTGATATCCTCGATCTGCTGCAGGCTGTCAGGATAATGCCCATGCTGCAGCTTATAGAATTCAATACTTTTAAAGTCGGCATTCAGTTCCCCCCGTGCAAAATTCTTTTGTGCATCGGTGATGGCGGGGTTGGTAAACACCCAATGGAAAAAGACGCCAATGAAAATTCCAAAATAGATGAGCCCAGCCAGGACATCAACTGCCCCGATGATGATCAGCTTTCTGCTTTTGTACAAGATGCCCAGGATAAGCAGCACCACTCCGGCAACCCCTCCTATAAAAGGAACGATCCCCAGCAGCCCCCAGTAGGCCCATTTCCTTGCTTTCTCCGCGTCGGTCTGCCCGCCCTGGCCTGCCGCCCGCCTGCTTCCCCGTCCCCTAAGTATCCCATTGCCAATGATCCCCACCAAATTGCCGGCCTCGCCATCCGAATGAAAATCCCGCCGCGGAATCAGTGTGACGGGGCCGTGGAATGGCAGGATCATGACGAGACTCGCATTCGTTTCGACGGCTTTGACCCTGTCCCATCGCCAGGAGTCGATGGGTTTGTCCTCCATACCTTCACCCGTCCATTGCAAATCGAATCCATCGGCGGTAAAGATTAGTTTCCTGGGTTGATCGGATATGCCCGCTTTAAAAACGCCCCAAAACCTGCGGACCGCCCTCCGGTAGGGAAGAATAAAAAGGAAGACTGCGATGGGCAGCGCCAGCCCCAGCACAGCCAATACATAGGCCCAGCTGAACAGGGACCGGTCCTGGATTAAAGTACTGCCGATAACAAGGCAAAACATTCCCAGAACAATAACCCGCACAGCCAGTTTCCGTTGAAAAAAATAGTATTTGTAAAAGGCGAGATAGTCGTCGGCAGCCGTCCGGAATTCTACTTCCATGCCGATAAAGTAAGAAATTAATCCCTACTCCCCAAATATCTCCGTCAGCTTCTTCTCCAACTCCTCACCCCTGATATTCTTCGCCACAATCTTACCCTGCCGGTCGATCAAAAAATTCTGCGGAATACTATTCACCCCATATTCCTTCGCAACCGCATTATTCCAGAATTGCAGATCGGAAACCTGTGTCCAGCCAAGATGATCCGTATTGATCGCCTTCAACCACTTATCCTTATCCCCCGGCCTGTCCAGCGAAACCCCCAGCACATCAAACCCCTTATCATGAAACCTGGCGTATGCCTTCACCACATTGGGATTCTCCGCCCTGCACGGCCCGCACCAGCTGGCCCAAAAATCCACCAGCACATACCTGCCCCTGAATGCAGTCAGCGTCACCGGCTTGCCCGCCGTATCGCCTTGGGTAAAGTCCATCGCCACTTCGCCGACCCGCGTCCTGTCGACAATATCGAGACCGGCCAAAAAAGCCTTCCCCGCCTTCGAATCCCGGTTGGCCTGGCTTAACCCCTCGAATAAGGACCGCAGCCCCTTCGCATCCATGCCGGGACCGGCATATTGTTCCAAGATATGCAAAGCCAGCGGGGAGGCGGGATTGTTCCGCACAAACGGCACATATACTTTCTCGTTGATTTCCGTTACGACGCTGTCATATTGCGCCTGAATAGCCTTTCCGGCCGCTTCGTCTTTTGCCGCCTGTGCCTCGCGGTAACGGGCCACCAGTATTATTTGCCTGGCCGTATAGGGCTTGATAGCTTCCCTGATTGTCTTATAAGCATCATTCACGGGAGAACCTGTAAACACCGGATTTGAAAACGAATCGACATGCGCAATGCTCCATGCGCCGGGTACCAGGTATATCTCGGCCATATCCTTTGCCCCCGGCCTGCTTGTCATCGGGCTCACATCCGTCAATGCAGCCGGCTGGCTTTCCGCCACAACCCCGCTGAATACATACACTCCCTTGTCCACCCGGACACTGTCGATCACCTTCTGCCCGTCTTTGACATGTATCAGGTACACCCATTCGGCGGGCACCTGCTGAAGCCGGCCGGTAATGGTATAAGTGTCCGCAGACTGCGCGAACCCACCCGCCACCTGCGCCAACAAAAAAACACCCATCATTGTCCGTTTCATTTGTATGCTTATTTTTTTATGATTGAATAATTTCGAGTATCCGTTCATTCCTGATGATCAGCATACCATGCCGGTCATTCGTGATCCCTTCAGTCATCCGGTAAGTATATCGCGGGATGTTGCCCTCCATGACAGTAGGAAGGTAAGCGTATTGCAGACCCACACACCTCTCCCGCAATGCCTCCCCCACCTCCGTGATATGGGTAGATAAAATAAAGAAACAGTTTGGGTAGGCCGAAAAAGCTTCCGTGATCACCAGCGTGGCATCATAGGCATCCTTCACGTTGGTCCCCTTAAAAAGTTCATCAAAGATCACCAGCAGACTCTTCCCCTCGCTCACCGCCTCCGCGACGGTCTTGACCCGCAACACCTCCGCATAAAAATGACTGTAGCCCAGACTGAGGTTATCGGGTACGTTAATGGACGAATAGATCCCATCGAGCAAGGAAAATTCCATTTCGGCCGCAGCGACCGGAAATCCCATGTGCGCCAGGTAGACGGCGATCCCGAATGCCTTCATAAAGGTGCTCTTCCCCGCCATATTGGCCCCGGTCAGGAACAGCATGTTGCTTTCCCGATATAGCGATAGGGAATTACCGACACCTTTGTCGAGAGCGGGATGTCGTACATCCCCCACCCTCAGCACATGATCCCCCCGCTCCCGCGCCAGGGCATAGCTGAACCCCTTGACCCTGGCGACCTCACTAACGGCAATATGTACGTCCAGCCGGTAAATACCCTGCAGGATCATCTCCATCTCCGTCCGCAACACCCGCCGGAAAAGATGGTCATACCGCACCACCTGCACCAGGGTCAACCGATCCGAAGGCACCCCCGGCCGATCACCCGCCGACCCCGCAGCCCGCCCCCCGAGCACCCCCGCCAATCGTCTATCCCCCAATATCCCCTTCAATGTCGTCACCTCATCCCCATAAGGACCATCCGTCTCCAACGCCGAAAGAACTCCCCCTAACCGCCGCAATACCGCAATGACAGCCGTCACCCCGTCCTCCAACAACCCATACCCCTCATCCCGCATCAGCACTCCGGCCAGCTTCATCCGCGCAGCCCGGACAAACCCCGACACTACCGGCTCACCGCCCCCGTTATTCATATAATCTTCCATCGCAGTGATCTCCTCTTTGTCGAACGACCAGTGCAACGCCTTCCGCCCAAAATACTGCAACACCCCGCTCCGCCGGTTGATCTCTTCCACGCCGGACATTGGCTGCCGGAACATCGCCTCCAGCAGCCTCTCCCCACCCTTCGTATGCACCCTGTTAAAAAGGCTGTATACCGAATGAGGACTATACCTGCCGGTCAGGTTCAGGTCTTCGAGCGTCTGGCTATCCGCGAATACACTCATATTGGCTATCGTTTTATCGCACTCCCCCGTCGCAAGATCCCGGGAATGTCCTCGTTATTGATAATGACCATCCCATGCCGGTCATCCGTAATGCCGGTCTCGATCGTATAAGTATATTCAGGCAGGAGACCCCGCATCCGCGTTGGCAAAAAAACGAAGCGTATATTATCACGCTGCTCCCGCAACACTTCCCCCGCCTCCACGATATGCGTCGAGATCACGAAGATGCTTTCCTTTCTCGTCGCAAAGGCAGCAGTAATGGCAATCGTCGCCTCATACGCATCCTTCACATTGGTGCCCCGGAAAAGCTCGTCAAACATGATGAAAAGCCTGCCCGATCGCCCCAGTTCCTGCGCAACCTTCTTCAATCGCAACACCTCCGCATAAAAATGGCTCGCCCCCATACCCAGGTTGTCCGGCAGATTGATTGTCGTATACATCCCGTCCAGCACTGCAAATTCCATCGCGGCCGCAGGAACCGGGAACCCCATATGCGCCAGAAAGACGGCAATCCCGAGGGATTTCATAAAGGTGGATTTCCCCGCCATATTGGCCCCGGTCAGAAACAACACATTACCCTCAGGTGTGATCCGCAACGTGTTGGCAACAGCGTTAGTCAGCAATGGATGGTAGACACCTTCAAGAGTGACCGAATGATCCCCGGCAGGCAACGCCTTCGCAAAATAGTATCCCCGCTCCATCGCCACCTTCCCCACTGCGAGATATACATCCAGATAATAGATCTGCCGCAACAATTCGAGGATCAGCTTGCGCTGCCTGAACCTGATGAGCACATCCAGTTCGGCCACCCGGGCATAAGACAATTTTTGGCCCCCGGCCTGACCCAACATCTTCCCCAGCTCACCACCCATAAGCGTCTGCATCACCCGCTCCAGTTCCCCAAAACCATCCGCCGACCCCACGCCAGCTCCAAGCCCCGAATCCGCAAACTCCTTTGCAACCCCAATGATCTCCATCACCGCCGCCACCCCTTTATGAATAGCCTTGAACGTATTATCCGCACCAATCACCCCACTAAGCCGTTCACCCAGCGTCCGATCCTCCGTAGCCAGCTTCGTTCGCTCATCAGTATCCGCCAGGTATTGCTCAGCCACATCAAAAAGCTCGCTCGAAAACGGAAAGACTGCCCGCCCGTGAGCCAGCTCCCGAATAACGCCACTCCGCCTATTGATCGCCTGCTCATCCGCCAAAGGATAGCGGAATAGCTCTTCTAATATTTGCGCCCCGCCACGCGTGCATGTCCGGTTGAACAGCGCATAGACCGATCCTCCCGATCCGCCCCCATACGCCGCCCCCCCGCCGTGCCGCCCAAAAATCTGCAGATCCTCCAGCGTCTGCTGGTCTGTAATAAATCGCATGTTCATCGCCTATTTCCTCCTCCGCCTGATCAATAATACCATCCCAAAAATCCCCAGCAACCCTGGTAAAAGCCACACAAAACACAGCTTCGCCATATTCATCCCCCCCAACGTCAGTTTGAGATGATTATCCGTCAGCTGCGGCCGCCGGACATCTATCGGCACCTCACCACCCGACAGCCAGTAGAACAATCCATTGACCAACGTCCCATTCATCGACCGCACCCCCTTTCGGCTCGCAGTCAGCTCCGCATTGTCCAGGCAATCTGCGTCACCCATCACGATGATCCGCTGCTGGCGGCCGCCCTGGTTCCTGCTCAACGCCAGTACGGTGGAATAGACGGTTTCGGCTTCCCCTGCCCGTGGATTTAACACCGGCGTCGAGTCAGTGAAATCAGTCGTCTCCAGTTCATTCCAGCTGCCTTCGGAGCCGGTTCCGAACCATGTCGTCGCCGTAAACCCGTTGCCGGTTCCCTTATCATCCGCATAGCCGAGCCCGCAGGCGCCATTCATCGTCACGACGCCTCCGCTCTTGATAATATCCCCGAACTCGTAAGACATGTCGATGGCAGCCTTCGTCGGCTGTACGGCAATAAGATCGGCCGCATAATTGGGATGAGGCTGCACCAGTCTGCCCGGAAGAAAGTTCACTCCGAACCTGGCCGCGATAGGATTCATGACGGACTGCCTGCCGGGTTCGCCGATCAGCAGCAGGTTGCCGCCCCGGCCGATATAATCGTCCAATTTTTTATTCTCCCCATCCGACAGGGGCGTCTTAATATCCGCCAGCACGACAATATTGATATCCGCCGGAATGGCCGCACTATCCGCCAGGTCCAGGGACTGCAGATCGAAACCCTGGTTGACCAGCGCAGCCCGGCTATTGCTGCTCCCGGTAAAATCGTTATACCCCCTGTCACCGGTATTGCCGATATCTCTGGCGCCATGCCCCTGCACAAAACCTACGGTAGGCAGCTTCATCGCTATCCGCTTGAGCGCGGCAGTGATCTCCCGCTCCCCCGGTTGCTTATTCATATCGTTGAACAGTCGCAGCCTGCCCTTCCGGCCGTCCTCGGTCTCGAGCACCCGGACAAAATGATAGTGCTCTCTACTCAGATCGATCTGCCTGGCCAGCTCCTCCTTCGACAGGAACAGATTGGGATTGAGATCCTCGATGATACAGGCCCGCTCCATCCGCTGCTTGTCGTTCAATCCCGGATAGACCGCAATGGGCGCAGGTTGGTCTGTCTGCGCATAATAATAAACATACTTCAGCTCCATATCCGGCTTGAACCGCAGATATTGCGTGAAATGCTGCCTGTCAAAATTGATGTAATCGGGCAGTGCCTGGCTGAAATCCTTCTCGAACAGGTTGACATAGGTCGTGACGGTAAGGGGACCCTTCAATTTTTTCACTATAGCCTGGCTATTGGGCGTCAGCGTTTGCGTCTTGGTCCGCGTCACATCATAAAAGCCCATCAGCGCCGGCCGGCTGCTCACATAACCCAGCAGCATGGCGATGACGACCACAGAAGAAAACCGCAGGACATTGGCCCCTCGCGACCGCTTGAACTTATCGGAATCAAGTTTCAGGATACTCAGCCCGATAAACATCGAAATGATGATCAGGAAATACAACACATCTTCGCTATTGATCAGCCCATCCAGCAAATTACTCGTCCGCCCGGTGATAGACAGCCAATACGTAATGTCCCTGACAAAGGCAATGCTTTGCCAGACATGGCTGATATAGCTCAGACCTGCGAACAGCGCCAGCGTACCGATGGCCGCCACCACCTGGTACGAAGTCAGACAGGACATGAACAGCCCGATGGCGGAATAAATACAGATCAGCAGGTAGATACCCGCGAGATTGGTCAGCACCAGCGGGATGTCGACGTCCTTGATGACGAAACAGCCGAATACCCCGAATATCGCCAGCACCCCCGTCAGCACCAATCCATAGATCAGCATGGCGAGGTATTTACCCAAAATGATCTGCGCGTTGGATACAGGAGAGGAATACAACAGTTTGATGCTGCCGCTGTTGAATTCGCGGCTCATCAGCCCCATCGTCAGCAGGGGTATATAAAGGTATAGGTAGTCGAGCATCTGCCAGTACCGGAAGGCCCAGGTGGTCAGATTGGGAAAATTCTGGCCCATCATCTCCGATTGCAGGCTTTGCTTCATGCCGCCCGTAAAGGTCAGCGCGGTCTGAACCGCAAAGAGGACGAGGATCAGCCAGGCAATGGGAGAATAGAACAGGGTCTGCAATTCGGTGTTCGCTATTTTGCGTATCTTCTTCATATCAGAATGTCCTTTTTGTCGTTTTTTTATTGGATAGTTCGGCAAACACTTCATCCATGGAACTCTTCTCCACGCGGATCTCCGTCAGTTGCCAGTGCTGTCGTACGCTTTCCTCCACCATGCGTTTGACCACATCGCCGGAGCCTGAAAACTTCACCCGGAAGAATGGCGGGTCCAGCATCTCCACCCCCTCTACACCAGGAAGACCGAGGATCACATCGGTCGCCGGCGGCGTCTCCAGCGCCACCAGCAGTGAATTCGGCTCGATATAATTGTCGAACTCCCTGACGGTCCCCGAAAAGACCATCTGCCCATGCTCGATCATCTTGATTTGATCACAGGTAGCCTGCACCTCTGAAAGGATATGCGTGGACAGGAGGATCGAATGATCGACGGCGATCTCCTTGATCAGATGCCGGATCTCGACGATCTGGTTAGGGTCTAATCCGTTGGTAGGCTCATCCAGCACGACAAAGGCAGGCATATGCACGATCGCCTGGGCGATCCCTACCCGCTGCTGATACCCCCCGGAAAGATTCCGGATCAACCGCTGGCTGTATTGCGCAATCCCGCATTTTTCCTTTGCCCTGTCGACGGCCCCTCTGATGGATTTCTCGGGGATGGACCGCAGGGTGGCGCAATACACGAGGTATTCGTCAACGGTCAGATCGGGATGCAGCGGCGGCTTCTGTGGCAGGAAACCAAGGAATTTCTTTGCCTCCATCGGCTGCTGCCGGATATCGATGTCATTGATGTAGACATTTCCCGAGGTCTGGTTCAGCACGCCGCAGATAATGTTCATGGTCGTGGACTTGCCGGCCCCATTGGAGCCCAGCAGACCGAGGATACCCTTTTCGCTGATGTCGAAATTAATGTCCCTGATGGCCCACTGGCTTCCGCCATAGCGATGAGAAAGCCCTTCCACTCTGACGATGGATCTTTGCATAGCTGTCTTTTTTTTAAAATCCGCCGTGTAGACACACGGCGGTACGTTCACATGAGAAAATAAAAATTAGGGATTTTGTGTAATGCTGCCATTGGAGGCCGTGATAATATAATTGGGGATCTGTAAGGTATACCGGCTATCATTAGGCGGTAACGTATAAGTCATACCCAGCAATGTCCTGGTAAGGGTCGTGGCGAAACGCGGATCCATATTCAATCGCCGCAGATCGGTCCACCGGCATCCCCGATGGACAAGCTCCTTTCTCCGCTCGGTCAGGATCTGCGTCAGCGCATCCGTCGCATTGACCGCCGTCCTCTGCACAAACGTCCCCGTCTTGTACCTTGCGGTCAGCAATGTATTCAGGTCGTTCATGGCCACGTTCGTATTTCCCTGCCGGGCATTGCCTTCCGCCCGCATCAGGTACAACTCGTCGACAGCCATACCCGTAAAAATATAGTTCTGCGAGTAATCCCCGAGAAAGGCCCAACCATCCACATACGAAGTATTCGTGTAGAACAGCGTCTTGCGCAAATCATTACTGTCATACAGGCTGACCAGCCCGCTGTCGATCCGCCATGGCCCGTAAAAAGATCCGACAGTCCCCGACAGGTCGACGGTCGAATAAACGGTTTCAGGATTGAAATTGACGAAGCCGGTCAGCGTATTATAGTCCATGAGCGTGGAATACAACTGCAGGGCCGAATCGGCATAGAGGGTCATATTGATGGAGTCTCCGATCGTCATATATGTCTTGG
The DNA here is from genome assembly GCA_026225275.1 of Puia dinghuensis. Classification (GTDB taxonomy): domain Bacteria; phylum Bacteroidota; class Bacteroidia; order Chitinophagales; family Chitinophagaceae; genus Puia; species Puia dinghuensis_B. Next base: position 9,769 of record JAMFSL010000334.1, on the reverse strand, counting down.
CCAGCATGGCATAGGCTGCAGCTTGGGAAGGCCTCACCTTGCTCAGCTGCGTATTCTGACTGCTGGTATTCGGGAGCAGCCGGACCGCGCTCTGCAGATCGCCGATGATCTGGTCGTAGGTTTGCTGTACTGTCGACCTGACGGAAACGTCATTGATAGCCGAATGTAGCCTCAGGACGATGCCGGGGTCGGTGGCGGCAGTCGTCGCATTGTACGGTTTCGCCCAGAATTGCGCCACGTTATAGAACATCAGCGCCCTGACGAATAACGCCGTTCCATCGGCTGTGCTCCAGGCCACCTGGTTGCCGGGAGTAACCGGAATAGCAGCAAGCCCTTCCAACGATAGATTGGTCGTAAGGACGGTCTGGTATTGGGTATTCCATTCGTTGACCGGCGTGCCGGTCGTGAACGTATTGAACATATCCTTATTCCACGTCAGGAGATCCGTAATAAAAGGATAGCTTTCGAAATAGGTCGTATAAATATTGTCGCCTGCATTTAGTTCATCCGCAAGATAGTCGCCCATGGACCGGTAAGAGAATAGGCATGGAATATTGCTGTAGCCGCCGCCGTCCAGACCGTCCAGCAATTGCTGATAGTCATCGATGGTAGAAGGGATGGCAATGGTAGCGTCTGGCTTCTTGTCCAGCGCGCCCTTGGTACACGAGGCGCCCAACAGGGTCAGCAGGATCGCCACCGGAAATAAATATTTTGATGTCATGATCATTCTGTTTTTTTATTTAAGTGCTAACCGCAGCCCCAGCGAAAAACTCTTGGCAGGTCTCATCGTACTGAAATCGGGGTCGATGCCCAACTTGTTGGCCTTCCAGAGCAGCGTATTGCCCAGGTAATAGCCGTCCAGCTCGACGTTGGAGAAAGGTGACGCCCCCTTCGTCAGTGACCTAAAATGATAGGCCAGGGAAACATCTTTCAACCGGATATTATCCCCCCTTTGCACCAACACCGATGAGGATTGATAAAATTCGTCCCGCAAAAAGTTTTGATTGGCCAGCGTCGGCGCGGAAGGCACGTGAGTTAGCTTTTCATCCCCGGGCTTCTGCCAGCGCTTGTCATAATCGGAAGAGCCATCCGACACACCCAGCACGGGCGAATTGCCATATCCCATCAGCTCACTGTAGTAGACCGACTGCGCATGGAAATAGTAACCCATCTTATAGCTGATGTTCACGGAGACAGTGAAATCATTATAGGAGAATTCGTTCATAAATGATCCGAAATACGTGGGAAGCCCCGATCCATGGTACACCAGGTCCTTGATCGGCATATAGCTGGTCAACTGGTTGTAGTCCTCGCTGATCTTTCCCAGCGTATCGTATCCCTGTGGATTACCCGCAGCATCCAGACCGCCCCATCGCAGGCTATAGATGCCGTATACGGCATTGCCCCTGACACCGCTGGGATTAGAAGGAAAGCTTTGACCGGTCTGCTGTTGCAGGATAGAGCTGGCCGTTGTCGTCACCAGGTACTTGGTCAGCTTGTCCGTGTTGTGGCTGAAAAGGAATCGGGTGGACCATTTAAAATGCCTGCCGTTAAAGTTCTTCGATACCAGCGTAAGATCGATGCCATGACCCGTTAGGTCTGCCACATTACCGGTAAGGCTACTCACTCCCGTAGTGGGATCGATGGGATAGCCGGCGACAATGTTAGTGCCCTTCTTGTTGTAATATTCGATCGTTCCCGTCAGCACATCTCGCTTGGTCCCGAAATCCAGCCCCACATTGGCCTGCCCTATCTTTTCCCAGGTCAGATTCGGATTGGGTGGATTATTCAATAAGGCCGTAGGTAGCCCGCTGGAAGTAGCCGTACTCGGGTAATAGGTCAGCGTGGCCTGCGAGCGAACAATGATATTGGGCAAATTCCCCTGGAATCCATAGGTCGCCCGCAGCTTTAGCAACGGCAGCCAACCCATGTGGTAAAAGCTCTCGTCATTGATCTTCCAGGCGACGCCGCTGCTCCACAGCACCTTTCTCTTGGCATTGGCCGCCACCCCGAACAGGTTAGCCTGGTCCATCCGCGCGCTCCCCGACAGCACATACCTGCCCTTATAGGTATAGGCCGCATTTCCGAAATAAGAGATGACAGCGACAAATTGCGACAGCAGGCTGGTGTTCAGCGGATAGACTGGCGCAGTATAAGGATAAGGCGAGCCGGCCAGGATACTGTTCGTTTGGGGCCAGTAGGTCACATAGTCGACCGTCGTCTGCGCCGAACCGGTATTGGGATTATACCCATACAGACCGTAGGTGTTACCCGAGATGGTGGTCTCATTCCGCTCGTACCCCGCGATCGCATCCAATCGGTGGTTGGGGGCAATATTGTGGTTATAGCCCAGCGTCGTCCGGGTATCGTTATCCACCTGCTGCTTGTCTTGGAATTGCAATATTCCGCCGGGATTGATGGGGTACGTCAGCTGTCCGGGAGCCGTGATCTGCGTGTAGTCATTGATCTCGTTCTTGATCGACCAGACGGAATCGCTTTGATAGGCGGAATTATTGCTGACGGTCTTACTGTATTGGTATTTGACCTCCGCACTCCAACCGCTCTTCAGGGTGTATTTGAGGTTGGGGCTGATCTGCAGCAACGTGGAACTGGTATGATCATACTGAGGCGCGTGCAACTGGTTAATGGGATTATAAGCCACGTCAAACAACCCGTTATTCAGGGCAGCCTGCTGGAAGGCCTGGTTATAGCCACCCCCATACACGACGTTCTGCGGCTGACCCGCGGCATTGACGAGTTGAGTATAAGGCGCCAATTGGCCCACTACGCCTGAGGGACTGCCCATACTGGTTCCCAACTGGTTATCGGTGACGGTCAGTGGCAGGCCGAATTCCATATTGGCCGCCGGCCTGAACACGTTATTGGCCGTTAACGTAAAACGCTTCTGAAAACTATGGTCCACCGCTGCGCCATTGTCATATCCGGCCGATATAAAATACTTGTCGGTCGGCGATCCTCCCCTGACATTGACATTATACAGCTGGTCTACACCCGTCTGGTATAAATATTTCAGCTCATCGTGGCGTATGTCGATCTTTGATAACGCAGCGATCTGCGCATCGGCATCGGCCTGCGATAACGTCCCGGTCGTGACCTGGTTGAGTAGGTCCACTACCTCGGAAACGGGTTGCCCGTTGGCTGTTGCCGGGTTGAGCAGGTTACTGTACCCCCCTTGCGTATAGATCGATTGCTCTAACCCCACATAGTCCGATGTGGACAATATGCGTTCGGTAAAAAGCCGCGGCTTGCCCGTAACCGTCACCTGCTCATTAAAGCTGATCTGCGGTCTTTGATTGTATTTTCCACCCTTCGTAGTGATGACGAGTACACCATTCCCCGCCCTGGCGCCCCAGATGCTGGCCGCCGCCGCGTCCTTGAGGACGGTCATCGACTCGATATCGTTCGGATTGAGATTATTGATATTCTGTAAATAGGGCTCGCCGGAATTGTATGGAAAGCCATCCACGATGACCAGTGGAAAACTCGACCCCACATTGATCGTGCTCAGGCCACGGATATAAAAAGTCTGTGTATTCCCTTGTCCCTCGTAGGATTTTACCGCTCCTGCCACCCGGTTGTCGAAATTGACCCCGCTGGCCACATCGTCCAGGTGGTCCAGGATATTCGGCGATACGCTCCTACTCAAAAGCTGGTTGTCGATAATGTCATAGGACCCCGTCGTCCTTTCCAGCGGGATCATCTGATAGCCATTGTTCACTTCAACGGATACAGTCCCCAGTTCGGTGACCCGCTTCTTCATCCTGATGTTGAAATTACTGTGGCTGTCATACTTGATTTGCTGGGTCTCATAACCGATACAGCTAAAGCTGATGAGGCCCCTTTCCGGGACGCCGGACATGGAAAAGGTCCCTGAACCTACTGTCGTCAGGGCAAACGCTGTTCCATTGATAGAGATCGTTACGCCGCTCAGGGGTATGCCCTCCTCATCGGTCACCTGCCCGTGGACATTCATCTGCACGCTCACCAAATGGGCCGCCGTGATCGTCGAGGACGTCGGGTCGCCTTTCACAATCGTGATCGTTTTGCCATCGATGGCGAAGAGCAGCAACTTTCCGTTCAGACATTCCCGTAGCGCCTCGTTCAGGGTCGCATTGCTGACATTGATGCTGACCGGACCCACATTTTTGATCAGGGCTTCGTCGTACATCACGGAGAACCCCGTCTGGCGGGAAATGTCATTGAAAATTTTCTTTAAGGAGACATTCGTCTCCTGCAGGGTGACCCTGGGTGAGTTTTCCTGGGCCCTTGCCTGCCAAAAGATCACCAGGAAAAATAAAAGGATGAATTGGCCTTTGCCAAAAGCAGTCAAATGCATAGTTTCGCGTTGTTTTGGTGATAGATCCTGTTCCCGATTTTCGATCATGGATTCCGCCAGACAATCCTGACCATTCTGCCTTTCCCGCAGGATGGTTTTTTTTGCCAGGGAATCTTTTGGTGTTACATCATAGTCGTATAGTGTAAGTTTTGGTTTAGATTTTAGTTTGGTTTTTAGTTTAGTACACTTTTAGTTTTTTCCCCTCGATGCTGAACCGGATCCCATTGCCCTGCAACAGGTTCAATACTTCCGAGAGGTTCAGGTTGCGGTTGATCCGGCCCCCAAACAATCTCCCCCCGCCATTGCCCTCGTAGACGGGCTCGATACCATACCAGCGCTTCAGTTGCCGCATCAGCGTGGGCAGGTCCGTCTGATCGAACTCGAAGAACCCCGTGGTCCACGCAATCTCTCTATCCGCATCGGTCTTCGTCACCTCTATGCCCCGCCCGCCGCCGCTCACATTCCCGCCGCCCACACCCGCACTCCCGCCGCCGGCGCCATTCCGCACCATCCCCTCCTCCCCGGGCTGCAGCACAACCTCATCCTTCCCCGATATCAACTTCACCTTCCCCGATACCAGCGTCGTATTCAATGACCCCTCATCACTATATGCCATGACATTGAAATGCGTCCCCAAAACCTGGATGGAAACATTCCCTGCATCCACGGCAAACGGCTGCCCCACATTCTCCTTTACTTCAAAATACGCTTCCCCCGTGATCGCCACCCGCCGCTCCTTCCTGGTGAACGCAGTCGGATATCGAATCGACGAAGCAGAGTTCAGCCACACCTTCGTCCCGTCCGGCAACGTTATCTGATACTGACCCCCAATCGGCGTGACCAGCGTATTGTACAACGTCTCGCCCGCTCCCCCTTTCCCCGCCACATAAGCCAGTTGTCCACCCGACAACTTAACCACAGTGGAATGCCCCTGCTGCGCCACACTGCCCTCCGAAACACTATCCAGCACAATCGTTTGCCCATTACCCAGCGTCAAAGTAGCCTTATTACCCCCCGGAGCAACATCCGCCTTCACCGCCTGCACCGGCGCTGTCTTATTATCAGAAGCCCCAAAATACTCATAGACCCCCGCCGCTAACAACAACACAACCGCCGCCGCCGCCATCCGCACAACCCGCCTGCGATAAAAAGGAACCACCCGCACCCTCGTTGCCCCATCCGCCCCTTCGGCATACACGTCCATCTCCCCTAATAACTTATTTAATATCGCCTCCTCAATAGCCTCCTGCTCCGGACCAGCCAGCACACCCCCCGGCTCCTTGTTCTCAAAATGCCGATAATAAGATTCGACAAAGTCCTTCTCACCGGGAGAAGCTTTGCCTTCAAGATATTTCTGAATAAGGTAGTGAAACCATTCCCGATCTTCTTTGGACAGCATAAAGTCGTGGATTTATATACTATGCCACAGAAAAGAAGAAAATTCCCAACCGGAAGAAAGATTTTTTTAAAATCGGGTCGCCAGCAGCAACAGTAGCGTGGGAGCGATATTTTTACGCAACCCATTCATCGCCGTCCCCAAATGATTATGCACCGTTTTGGGAGAGATATTCAACGCCTCGGCAATCTCATCAACGGAGAGCCGACTCTTGATGTGAAGGAGAAAAACAGCCTTCCTCTTTTCAGGAAGCGTTTCCGCATATTTATAAACTAATTCGAGCAGTTCTTTTGCGATCAGCCGGTTATCAGGCGTGTCGGAGTCTGGTAACAAGGCTTCGAGTGGCTCGTAAAATCCGACCGAAGCGTTATTTCTCACGACATAGTTCAGCACCTCATACCTCACCGCCGTATGCAGATACGCCCCCAGGTTCTGCACCTGCAGGTCAACCCTACGCTTCCACAACTTTAAGAAAACATCCTGCACCAGATCCTCAACCTGCTCCCTGTTATCCAGTCGTTTGTAAGCCGCCTGGTACAACTCCCGCACATACCGCCGGTAAATAATTTCAAAGGCGCTCCTATCCCCGCCGGAGAGACGCGCTAACAGAGCCTTTTCAGTATGTAATTCCTCGTTTTCCAAAATCAGTCCTGGTAAAAATAAGAAATTGTTACCATTCCATAGAAGAGCCATACGCAACGGGCAAATTCGCCGGTCGCTGTCCATAACAGAACAATCCCTGTATCGATTCCGCACACCTGCCCCCGATACCTACCCCCTAACACCAAGAAATCCAATCACTTACCCCTCTGGCACCTTCTTGGATGCGGAGCCGGTGACATCACTAAAATCGACGCTACCAAAATCGCCCTTCATGCTCAAAAACTATTTCACCATCGCCTGGCGCCACCTCAGGAAGAACCGCGTCTATACCTTTATCAATATCGCAGGTCTCTCCATCGGCATGGCCATCGCGCTGATCATCGGGCTCTGGATCACGGATGAAGCCAACTTCGATCACTATGCCCCCAACCACAGCCGCATCGCCGTCGGGATGTTAAACCTGCACCTGAACAACGCCGCCAAAAAGGAGGAGTTCTTCACCGGCAGCACCATCATGACGCCCCTCGGCAAAGCCCTGAGCACGCAATATAAAGATCTCTTCGCCAACGTCGCCATGGCGGACTACCAAAGCGGCAGCCGGCTCTTTAATTACGGCGATAAAATGGTCAGCGGTATCGCCATCACCGCTCAGTCAGGTCTCCCTTCCCTATTCGGTTTCAGGATGCTCGACGGCAATGCGGGCGCCACCAAGGATCCATCTACGATTATCATCGCCCAATCCCTGGCTACGGCCCTGTTTGGAAACAGTGATCCGGTGGGCAAGAGCGTGAAACTTGACAACACCATTGACTATCGCATCGGCGGCGTTTATGCGGATCTGCCAAAGAACACGACGTTCAATGGTCTTCAGGCCGTTCTCCCCTGGGACAACGCTGCCAATGGCTATCGTCGCGATAACACCAGCTGGCAGGACCATAACAGCCATCTGTATGTGGAACTGGCACCGGGCGTCACCGCCGAACAGGCTACGGCAAGAGTACAAAACTTAACTACGCCCTACGAAAAAGACTACCACGAGGAGGTACTTATCTATCCGCTGGATAAAGCCCACCTGCATGACCAATTCGAATTCAACAAACCCGCAGGCGGCCACATCGCCATGGTCTGGCTCTTCGGGATCATCGGCGCCTTCGTCCTGCTGCTCGCCTGTATCAATTTTATGAACCTGTCCACGGCCCGCAGCGAAAAACGCGCTAAAGAAGTCGGCATCCGCAAAACTATCGGCTCGCTCCGGGGGCAACTCATCACGCAATTCCTCAGTGAGTCTATTCTGCTGGCAGTCATCGCGATGGTATTCGCCCTGCTTTTAGCGCAGATTTCCCTGCCCTTCTTCAATGGCCTCGCCGCCAAACAAATGTCCATACCATGGACCAGTCCGCTGTTCATCACGGCGATGCTGGGCTTCACGATCTTCACCGGCCTGCTCGCCGGCTCTTATCCCGCCTTCTATCTTTCGGCGTTCCAGCCTGTCAAGGTGCTCAAGGGCAAACTGCAGGTGGGCAGATCGGCCGCCCTGCCGAGGCAAATGCTGGTGGTCCTCCAATTCACGGTCTCGCTGATCCTCATCATCGGGACCACCGTAGTGTTTCGGCAAATACTCTTCACCAAGGATCGCCCCACTGGCTACAACCGCGAAAGCCTCTTCACGGTAGACATGAACACCCCCGATATCAATACCCATTACGAAGCCCTGCGCGAAGAACTCATTCATCAGGGTCTCGCTGCCGACGTCGCTGCCTCGAACATGAAACCTACCGCCTTTAACAATGGAAACAGTCTGGACTGGTCCGGCAAACGCCCCGATCAGAACACTATCAATTTCAATAACGTCAATATCACATCCGACTACGGTAAAACTATCGGCTGGACGATCACCCGTGGTCGTGACATGTCCCGCGATTTCCCGACCGACAGTACCGCCGCGATCCTCAATGAAAAAGCCGTCCGATCGATCGGGTTCAAAGATCCCATCGGCCAGATCGTCAGGCTCTTTGGGAAACCTTACACCGTCGTGGGCGTCTCCGCTGACATGATCAATAACAGCCCCTATGATACGGCAGACAACGCCATCTTCGTCGGCGGCGGGTACACCGGCGAGATGATCGTCAGGATCAAACCAGGCAACGACCCGCACAAGTCTCTCGCCGCCATGGCGCCGGTCTTCAAAAAATACAATCCTTCGAGTCCCTTTATCTATAATTTCGTCGACCAGGCCTATGCTGCCAAATTCGAAGCCGAAGAGCGTATCGGCAATCTCGCCGCAGTCTTCACCGGTCTGGCCATCTTTGTCTCCTGTCTCGGGCTTTTCGGTCTGGCCGCCTTCGTAGCGGAACAGCGCACCAAAGAGATTGGCGTACGCAAAGTCCTCGGCGCCAGCATTGTCAATCTCTGGAGCCTGCTCTCCCGGGAATTTCTGAAGCTGACCGGCGTCTCGATCCTGATCGCGATACCCGTTGCTGACTATGGGATGAGCCAATGGATTAAGTTGTATCAGTATCATGCTCCCCTATCCTGGTGGATCTTCGCCGCGGCCGGCGTGGGTCTCCTGCTGATCACGCTGCTGACGGTCAGCTATCAGTCGCTGAAAGCCGCCCTGATGAACCCAACGAAAAGTTTAAGGTCCGAATAAGCCATTCACAAATAAATTCGAAGCCCATGTTCAAAAGTTATTTCCGCATCGCCTGGCGTCACCTGACCAACAATAAGCTCTATTCCGTGATCAATATCGCCGGCCTCGGCACCGGAATGGCCATCGCCCTCGTGATCGGCCTATGGATCGCCGATGAAGTCAGCTTCGATCACTATGCGGTCAACCACAGCCGCCTCGCCGCAGGAATGTGCATCCAATATGGCGGGGATGGCCAGGTCTATAACATCGATGTCATTGCCGCGCCCATGGGCCAGGCCCTGCATGATAAATTTCCCGGGCTGTTCACCCGAACGGCCCTGATGCACGGCGCCGGCAAACGTCTCTATACGGTCGGCGACAAGCACCTCTACGCCAATTCCCTCTATGCCCAGCCTGACCTGCCTTCTATGTTTTCCTTCCGGATGCTGGCCGGCTCTGTCGATGCGCTGAAAGATCCTTCGACGGCGATGATCTCGAAATCCCTCGCCACCTCCCTGTACGGAAACGCCGATCCCATCGGCAAAACATTCCGTATCGATAACCAGCTCGACTTTCGCGTCGGTGGCGTTTATGACGACCTGCCCGCCAATACATCCCTCTACACCGCAGAGGCGTTCTTCCCATGGTCTAACCCGGCGAATTCCTACTACATTAATAACACCGACTGGGGCGATCATAACGGCAACCTCTATGTCGAACTGGCTCCCCATGTCACCGCTGACCGGGCCAGTGCCGCTATCCGCAACCTCTGTACCCCCTTTAT
>JAMFSL010000054.1 GCA_026225275.1 Puia dinghuensis | reverse complement strand
CCTGCCAGGATCTTTAAAAAGGTCGATTTTCCGGCCCCGTTGGCGCCGATGACCCCATAGCAGTTTCCCTTGTTGAAAGTAAGATTGACTTCATCAAATAATACCCTTTTCCCGAAGGAAAGAGTCACATTGTTCGCTCTGATCATGCGGTAATAATAATTGGGCGCAAAGGTATGAAAAAAGCGCCGCAATTCATCCGGCCTTACCGCACTCTATTTATCACTTGTAAGGCCCGCATGGCCATATTCGGCATTCAGCCGGGCAATATTCGTGATGGGAATCTCTTTTGGGCAGACCGCTTCGCAGGCGCCGGTGGACGTACAACTGCCGAAACCTTCCTTATCCATCTGGGCGATCATATCGACAACGCGCGTCTTACGTTCCGGACCACCCTGAGGCAGGAGCGCCAGGTGAGAAACCTTTGCCGACAGGAACAGCAGGGCGCTGCTGTTTTTGCAGGCCGCCACACAGGCGCCGCAACCGATGCAGGCAGCAGCGGCAAAGGACGTATCGGCCTTGTTTTTCTCAATAGGGGTAGCATTGGCATCGACCGCATTGCCGGTATTGACCGATATATAGCCGCCGGCCTGGATGATACGGTCGAAAGCGCTGCGGTCTACGACCAGGTCCTTGATCACGGGAAAGGCATTCGCCCGCCAGGGTTCGACGACGATGGTATCGCCATCCTTGAAGGCGCGCATATGCAGCTGGCAGGTGGTCGTCCCTTCCCAGGGGCCATGGGGACGGCCGTTGATGTACATGGAACACATTCCGCAAATCCCTTCCCGGCAGTCATGGTCGAAGGCGATAGGCTCTTTGCCTTCATGCACCATGCGCTCGTTCAACACATCGAACATCTCCAGAAAAGACATTTCCGAGGAAATATCGCTGACGGTATAAGTCTCGAAACTGCCTTTGTCTTTCTTGTTCTTTTGTCTCCAGACCTTAAGGGTGAGGTTCATCGTATAGTGTTCCATAAAATGCTCTTATTGACTTAAATGACTGCGTTTGTTTTCAAATTATTTATAGCTCCTCTGGCTGGGATGAGCAACCTCGAATTCCAGTTGCTCCTTATGAAGCTCCCAGTTACTGTCACTCTTGTATTCCCAGGCGGCAACGAAACTGAAATTGGCGTCATCGCGTTTGGCCTCTCCATCCTCGGTCTGCATTTCTTCGCGAAAATGGCCACCACAGCTCTCCCGGCGCATCAGCGCATCCTGGCACATGAGTTCGCCCAACTCGATAAAATCCGCTACCCGCCCGGCTTTGTCCAGTTCCGGGTTGAATTCAGCGATATTACCGGTGATGCGCACGTCGCGCCAGAATTCGGCTTTCAAGGCCCTGATCTCCTCAATAGCTTCTTTCAACCCGGCTTCATTCCGCGCCATCCCACATTTATCCCACATGATCTTCCCCAGCCTCTTGTGAAAGCTTTCGGGGCTCTGCGTACCATTGATATTTTTCAGCTGTGAAAGCCGTTCCGATACGATCTTTTCAGCCGCTTCAAAAGCCGCGTGTGAAGTTGGGATAGCTTTGGTGCGGATCTCGTCTGCCAGGTAATTGCCGATGGTATAGGGGATGACGAAATACCCGTCAGCCAGCCCCTGCATCAACGCCGAGGCCCCCAGGCGGTTGGCTCCATGGTCGCTGAAATTCGCTTCCCCCATGGCATACAAACCAGGTATGGTAGTCATCAGCTCATAGTCGACCCAGAGGCCGCCCATCGTATAGTGGACCGCCGGATAGATGCGCATAGGCGTGGTATAAGGATCCTCTCCGGTGATCTTGGCGTACATGTCGAAGAGGTTACCGTATTTTTCTTTGACGACCTCTACCCCGTGGTGGCGGATATCTTCGGCCGTTGGATTATCGATGCCGTGCTTGCGGCACTCGGTCTTTCCATACCGTTCGATCGCCGTCGCAAAATCAAGATATACCGCTTGTTTGGACGTACCTACGCCATAACCGGCGTCACAACGTTCCTTCGCAGCCCTCGATGCCACGTCACGGGGTACCAGGTTGCCGAAGGCCGGATATCTTCTTTCCAGGTAGTAATCCCTTTCAGCTTCAGGGATCTCGCCCGGTTTGCGGGGATCGTTCTTTTCTTTGGGCACCCAGATACGACCGTCATTACGGAGAGATTCCGACATCAGGGTCAGCTTGGACTGGTGGTCGCCGGTGACGGGGATGCAGGTCGGATGGATTTGGGTAAAGCAGGGGTTGCCGAAATACGCTCCCTGTTTATGTGCCTTCCAGGCAGCCGTGACATTGCTGCCCATGGCGTTGGTCGAAAGATAGAATACATTGCCATAGCCGCCGCTGGCCAGCAGCACGGCATGGCCGAAATGTCTTTCCAGTTCGCCGGTCACCAGGTTGCGGGCGATAATGCCACGGGTCTTTCCATCGATGATCACGATTTCCAGCATTTCATGGCGGGTGAACATCTCGACAGTACCCAGTGCCACCTGTCTTTCGAGCGCCTGGTAGGCCCCGATCAGCAGCTGCTGGCCCGTCTGGCCGGCAGCATAGAAGGTCCGCTGGACCTGTACGCCACCGAATGAGCGGTTGCTCAGCAGACCGCCGTATTCCCGGGCAAAAGGGACGCCCTGGGCCACGCACTGGTCGATAATACTGGCGCTGACCGCTGCCAGACGATATACATTGGATTCCCGGGAACGGTAGTCACCGCCTTTGATGGTATCATAAAACAGCCGGAAAGTACTGTCGCCGTCATTCTGATAGTTCTTCGCCGCATTGATGCCCCCCTGTGCGGCAATGCTGTGCGCCCGGCGGGGGGAATCCTGAAAGCAGAAGGCCTTCACTTTATATCCCATCTCACCAAGGGAAGCGGCAGCCGAAGCGCCGGCCAGGCCCGTCCCTATAATGATCACTTCCAGGCTTCGTTTGTTAGCCGGGTTGACCAGCTTGACGTGGCCTTTATAGTCTTCCCATTTCTTATCTAAGGATCCGTCGGGGATGTTTGACTTGAACATGACTGGAAATTATTGTTGGTTCTGACGTTTAAGATTTCAGGCTATTGCACCTGTTAAATAGGCTATTGCACCCAGTTCAAATACATGGAAATGGGCATCATGGCGAATGCCAGCGGCACGATAATGGAAAATCCGATACCGATACCGTTGATGAGATGGATATAACGGTTGTTATAGACTCCCAGCGAACGGAACGCGCTCTGGAAACCATGCATCAGGTGAAAAGCAAGGGAGACACACCCTAACAGGTATAGCAATACCAGCCAGATGTTTGTGAACGTATCCTTCATCAGACCGAAAAGGTCATGCACTGTAACGCCGGGCGGGTAGGTCACTTCAGGCATTTCCAGCCATCGCGAAGGGACCCAGAAATTCCTGATATGAACGATCAGGAAAAACAGAATGAGGGTGCCGAGCCAGCCCATGTACCGGGAATACCACTTGCTGCCCTTATTGCCCATGGGGACCTGGTAGCCAATACTGCGTTTACGCCGGTTCTGTAATTCGAGAACGTAGGCCTGGACGATATGAAGGATAATGGTCGCAAAAAGGCCGATCTCGAGTATCCTCATCACGACGGTCGACCCCATGAAATTGGCGGCCAGATTAAACATCTGCCCCCCGTCCATCGCCCAGATACAGGCATTGAGACCGACATGGACGATCAGGAAGAGGATCAGGAAAACGCCGGTAAGACCCATGACGAATTTCTTGCCTACGGAAGAAGTAAAGAGTTCAGACCATTTCATAAATATACCTTCTGTTTCTGATGAGTATAAAGCAATCCGCACACGGCCTTCCAGGCCAACCGCGCAAATTTAGTACAGGAATGGTTGCAAAATTGCTTTCGTTTACTTTTTTTGTAGGCAACAGGACAGTACACCCATAAATCCCCGTTGTTTAGTATCTTAGCCGCCAAATTCCCGGCTCATGGCCCCTGGCGGACCCGGGACCAAACAAGAAAACACAACAATGAAGCAAGAAGACGATTTTGAAGCGAACCTGGCAGGAGATGAAGGACAAAGTGAGGAAAGCAAGAGCGGTTGGTTCAGACGCATCAAAAAAGGAATTCTGACCAGCACGGCGGAAAAAAAGGAGACGCCCGAAGGTCTCTGGACGAAATGTCCGAGCTGTAATTACATTTGTACAGTAACAGAGTTGCGGGAAAACCTGTTCGTATGCCCGAAATGCACGCATCATCACCGGATCGGCAGCTCGGAATATTTCGAGATCCTTTTCAACGACAATCAGTACGAGGTCCTGTTCGAAAATATCCGGTCCAAGGACTTTCTGCACTTCACGGATCTGAAATCTTATCAGAAAAGACTGGATGAAACCTGGTCCAAAACGGACATAACCGATTCGATCAGGATAGCGGCAGGAGACCTGAAAGAACACCACATGGTTGTCGGTTGCATGGACTTCGAATTCATCGGTGGCTCCCTGGGCAGTGTAATGGGCGAACGTATCTCCCGGGCAGTGGATTATTGCCTGCAACACCGGGCCCCGTTTATGATCATCTGTAAATCAGGCGGGGCGAGGATGATGGAGAGCGCCTTTTCCCTGATGCAGATGGCCAAGGTATCCGGTAAACTGTCCCAACTGAGCGATGCAAAGCTCCCCTATATCTGTCTGCTGACAGATCCTTCCTTCGGCGGCGTCTCGGCCTCTTTCGGAATGCTGGGCGATCTCAATATAGCAGAACCCGGCGCCCTGATCGGCTTTGCGGGACCACGCGTCATCAAAGAGACCATTAAAAAGGACCTGCCGGAAGGCTTTCAGCGCAGCGAGTTTTTGCTGGACCACGGCTTTCTTGACTTTATTGTGAACCGGAAAGAGCTGAAAGACAAGATAGCTACTTTATTAACGTTATTCAAGGGGTAGCACCGATGAGTGAAGAACGAGAGATACGAAACCGGTCAGCTTATCATGATTATTTCATCGAAGACAAATACGATGCTGGAATGGTATTGGCCGGCACCGAGGTCAAATCGATCCGGGATGGGAAGGTGAATTTTGTAGACAGTTTCTGCGTCTTTTTTCAGGGCGAGCTATGGGTCAGGAATATGCATATCGCCGAATATCGTTTTGGTACCACCAACAATCACCTGGCCGTCCACGACCGCAAGCTGCTGCTGACCAAAAGGGAACTGCGCAAACTGGAAGGCAAATTGAAGGATAAGGGGTATACTATCGTACCCCTGCGGATCTTCTTCAATGAAAAAGGGCTCGCTAAAATGGAGATCGGCCTGGGTAAGGGCAAGAAAATATACGACAAACGCGAGACGCTCAAACAGCGGGATACCCAAAAAGAGATCAAACAAGCCTTAAACCGGCATTGAAATTGCCATGGGGAAAGTGCAAATGCTCAGAACATTATATATATGCATTCTTTTCGTGTTACCTCTGTTCCTCCGGGCCCAGACTGTCTCCGGCTCCTGGTTCGGCCGTGCTGACGTAGAATTGGCCGGCATTCATAATAACTACCTGACCGAATTGGTGATCAAACAAAAGGGTAACCGGGTAGAAGGCATCTTCGGTTACTATTTCCGCGATAAATACGAAAGCTTTTTCATCCACGGCCGTTACGATCCCAAGACCCGGGAGATTACCATACTGAATATCCCGGTAATCTATTTCAATTCCAATTCCACTGTCAACAGCGTCGACTGCATCACCAATTTCCGCGGTACCCTGATCCATTCCAGTGTCTCCACGTCGCTGACAGGCTATTTTTACCACGATAAGAAGTATAAATACATGTGCCCCGATCTGAAGGTCAGCTATACGCTGGACCGCAGCGATCATGAGGAAGACAGCGTCCTGACGGTAGCAGCAAGCGCCAAAATCTGGAAGCCGCAGTCCGATGATGTGGTAGTCGATGAAGTGAAGGCTACACCTCCCTCACCCGGATTGTCAGACAGCGTGAAAGCCCCGGCAACCCAGGTAGTCCCGGTGGTTACCCCAGCCGTAGTGGTGCAGAAGACAAATACAGACAGCCTGAAAATCGTCGAATCCTTCAACCGGCGGAAGGCTATCCTGAACAGAGAGCTGCTGGTGGAATCCGATTCGGTACGACTGAGCTTCTATGATAATGGAGAGATTGACGGAGATAGCATTTCTGTTTTTGTCAATAATCAACTGGTGTTGAGCCACCAGGGTCTGGAGGCCAGAGCTTTTAATATCTACCTGCTCCTCGATAGCACCCGCGAGCTGAATGAGATCAGCATGTTTGCGGAAAACCTCGGCAAGCTGCCGCCCAATACAGCTCTCATGGTCGTGACCGACGG
>JAMFSL010000333.1 GCA_026225275.1 Puia dinghuensis | reverse complement strand
GGTGGATCTTGAATCCTAAAGAACAGGTCGAATGACTAGAGGATCTTTCGGAATCACTTACGCCTTTCCAGCATGGTTTTGGCATTTGGACAAGTGTTTTTTTCGGCCCGTCGTCTGAAAATTCTTTTAGTCTTGGGTGTGGACTTTTTCCCGAGTGTGGCACTTTGTTACATCTTGCCGTCGTCGGGTGGCACGGTGCGTGACACACGAAATCGGATCATCGGCATACGGATCTTTAGGGAATTGTTGCGGATCGCTGAGTTAAGGGCGCTATGGGGCTGTAATGACCTATAAGCGCTATTTTGGATCGCGGTTCGAGGTTGTTGCCGACGGTGTTAACCCTGGCAATACGTTTTCTGTCGGCAAGCCTCGATGATCTCGAAAGGAGATTGAATGGACGCGGGTTGCCGATACCCTCGGAGATCAGGTTAACCTGGTCGGCGCAGCTGCGCTAACGGAACTGGGGGATGATGTCAACAGATGAATGGCGGAGAGGTCGCTTTTGACAGATTGGTGACGGGACATAAAATCGGACGGCTCAACAGATCTGCCGGGGCGACAAAATTGATGACGATTGGCGTTGCAAAGAGCAGAGTCAGGCGCTAGACTTTTGGCCGAATAGGCAGGGATCATTGACGGAATGTCGTGTCACGTTGGTCCTCATGTAGGGCTTCCGAATTGATGTGTGGAGCAGAATGAAGATGGATAGGCAAGGGTAGGAGAATGGGAATAATTTTCCGGCTGGAGTCGTGTTTTCGGACTGCTGTGGTGGCACGTTAAACCAGCTGCAAGAATGAACGGACGCCGGTGCTAATGGCGTCCGTCAGATCTTCAAAAATATGGGGTGTCTGCTGGCTGCGCATGGAGCGCCGCCAGGACGCCCGGGTCGTCTGGGCAGGCTTTGCTGAGATCGGCCTTGACCAGGGTAGGGCTGAATGGTCCGTTGACGGTGGGTTGTCCGGTTCCGGCAATGTCCCGGTCAATGAGGATGAAGCGGATGTCCGAATCGCTGTAGACGGCATCGAGCTTGCCGTTCTCGATCTCGATGATGATGATGGGTTGTGACATGGTGCAAAATTTTAATGATGAAGGAAAAAAGACAGCTCAGGGGCGAGTTGTCTGGTCGGGTTCGGTTTGCTGCATGAGGATATCGAGCCGGTAGGGCATGATGTCTTGCATAATCTGTTTTGGAGTGGTGCCGTACAGCTGGCTGATCAGGTCGACCAGGTGGCCTTGCCTGTGGTTAACGGTATCGCTGAACGTATTGCTGGTATGGTGTACAGTCAGGGTTGCCGTGGTGTCAGTACCGAAGGGCGTATAAAAGTCGGCCGCATCCGGGCGGCTGGCAGTTGGTGTACATCCGAGGATCTGTAGGTATTGTGCGAGGTCGAAATTGTTGAAGTATTTGACCCATTGGACGGTTGTCTTTTTCATTGTGGTGTGTTGATGGTGAAAAATTGAATGATCCCGATGGGTCAGGGGCGAGGTCCGGGCCCATGGGCAAGGAGGAACGGAATAACGCTGCGGACGCTGCAGATGAGCTACTGATAATGCCGGTGCGGGTTTGGGTGATGAGGATTTCAACTGAACCGTTTATGCCGTAGTTCCTTGTTCCCATGCCCGGCGAGACCCTAAGTTTGCGGGTTCATTCATTTTTAAGAGTGATAGGTTGGCAGGAATGTAGTGTGGAAGGCGGTAGTTGGTCAGCAAAGAATCGTACTCGACCAGGTGCGAGGAAAGTCCTTGGTTACTGGCAGGAATAATGTGGTCATCTTTCCTTGCACCTGGTTGAGTCACCAACGGCGTGATGAGGCCGGGTCATGATCTGCTGCTGCGCGCCGGCGGTAGCCTATTCTATGGCTGACCGGCAGATTGTTAAAAATGTCAGGCATTGTATTGGTGGCAGCCCGGGCCGGGAGGAAGGAGGGACGACGACCGGACGGGCCGGGCGTCCGCCACCGCCGCCACGTGGCCGGCCGTGCTGACCGGGGAAGGCCGAAGGCCGTCGGGCAGCTACCCGCGGTTGACCTTAGTTGTCAGGCCGGAGCCGACCGGCTCGTCTGAGCGCAGCGACGGCTGTCGGGAGGCGGAGGCCAAATCAAATATGAAAGCGGCCGGCCACCGGCAGGTGGCGGACTAACAAGAGGCAGCGGGTGGACTGTGAATCGATGCGGGAAAATGAACGACGAAATGAGCGGAAACGGAGTGACCCCGATGACCGCAGTGAGCGAAGCGAACGAGAGAGTAGGGAACGGAGTGGGAGCGAATGAGGAAGTGAATGGCGCATGGATTTACAGGCCACGGGAGCTGCCCGACCGGAGGCGCCAGAAGCGAAAGAACTGTGCCAGCAGCGAACCGGATTTATAACCCCGCAGCGAAGCGAGGAGGTTGTGAATCCGGCGGACACGGTGTTCGTGAAAGCGAAGCGGACGGACACGGTGTCCGGCCTGGCGCATGTTCTTGCCGAGGGCGCCGGAAGGAGACTTTTTTTCCGGCGTTGCAGATCAACGGAGGCTTGGTAAATCCATAGATAAAATGTTCGGAACGTCAGAAGAGGATGAAATGACAAATATTTCATTTTGTCCGTTTTTTCTCTTCGATAGCTCAACAAACAGTGGCAGACGCCGATTGTAATTTTGTATCTTTACGGTATAGCATTTACAAAAAAATAACGCAGTCATGAGCACCGGACTGGTACAGGAAATTGAGGATTTACTACATAGTTCCCCATACAATGCTGTGGACATTGAGCCGCTGGTTTTGAGAAGCACCAGCGGCATGACGATCGAAGAGGCCGCCCGGGTCAGAATAAAGATCCTGGGCATATTACGCCAGTTGGAAGCGATCGGTGACGTACAACTGGATCCGTCGGCCAATTTTAACCTTTCAACAAGGATGGCTGGGCAGTTTGTTAACGGGCCGGTTTACGTTAAAGGAACAGTGCAGTTTGAACGGAGATTTGTCAAGAGCGAACCTAAAACGGCAATACACGTTGCCGGGAGCAATAACATAGTTACTACTGGGAATAACAATATGGTTACCGCCGGTCAGAACAGTTTGAATTCGGCTGGTGGCGATTTGAGCCAATCTGTCGGGGTTGAGACCCCGGCAGCCGCCAGCAAAGGACTGAAATACTGGATAACAGAAAATCCGCTAGTGGCGGGGTTAATAGCAGGTGTTTTGGCCTTGGTTCTCGGCACGGTAATCCTCGTCAAGATGGGGGTTATTCACTAAGTCAGAATGCTTCGCAGGGTTTTCCGGAGACTTATGATTCAGGCTAACGCCTGCCGCCACCGGTGCATACCGCCCGCAGCGTCCCTTCAATTTTCGAACGCGGCGCCCAGTTTTTTCATACCAGGAGGGCCGTGCCGACCCTATAGAACAGTGATGTCCTTACCGGAAGTAACGCTATTGTGATCGCCGTTAACGATTATGATCTGGTTAAATAGGTTTGCAACCTTTTCCTGTTCTTCTTCGTTCATAGAACCTATGCTTTTTAGCGCTTTTTCCAGTAGCGGCAATTCTTTTTCGAGTTTTATCATGAAATCGAGCAACTTTACCCGGATCGCCGCTAATACCTGAACCACCTCGGAGATATCGGCGATCATTGTGAGGGTTCTGATTCGGATTTTTAGCGCGGCATTATTTTGAATACGGGCAGTAAGCATTTGGCAAATATCCTCGGCATATTCTTTACGCATGTTGCCCCCGTCTTTCCCCCGTTCAGCCATCAATTCCAGCGCCGATACGCTTTCTTCGATTCTTGGAGTGAAAAATTGTTGGCGGGTTTCGTCATCGAATATCATTAATGGCAGGGGAGCATCCGGTTGGGTAACCGATCCCTGTTGTAATGTAGCTCTATAAACCGCTCTGCCTACCCGGTATGCAGGTATGCTGTCAGAGCGATCCCTATATCCCGTGGATTCCTTATCTGCCCAGTCCACAATCTCCTGGTTGCCGATGCGACTGGCCAGAACTTTCGTTTTGAGTATCGGGCCCATAAGGCTTTTTGATGAGTCCGTCAACTCCTCAATAATCTGATCGATCATGTTCATAACCTATGCATTTAACCGTCACATACCGTAATAGCCCTTGATCGCCTCCGCCAGCAGCGCACCGGCCGCATGAATTGATACGTGCCACGCTCCGTCCAGAGCCTTGCGCACCATCTTATTTATCCAGGAATCGGCCCTTACCGGCAAGGTGCCGGTGGCATCCGGCTCCTCCTGCTCAATGATGGTGACGATCTCCTGAATATCGTCAGCAGGAACCTGATGTTTTTCCAACTGATCCTTCAACCGTCCAATATTACCCTTTAACTGCATCTTCCCGATCTCTACTTCGATGTTTTGACCAGTGGTAACTACATTGCCCTGTCCGGTGACATTCACATGGTATGTATTTTTTGCATGCGTAGTCTCTTCCATATCATTCGATTTTACTTTTTTCAATTCTACCAGCATCGGCACACCCGGTAACATGGATTCCACTTTGAATATCACCACGCCATCGAATGTGAAATAACCATTTTTACCCTCACGATAGTCATCAAAATACGAAAGGCCCCGCAGGTCGTTGGATTCAAAGTATGGCGACGTCTTGCCTATTCTGCCCAGATAGCCCTCCATCACGCCATTGGCGTACCCGGTTCTCTTGAAATATTCGATAGTACTTTGCTGGAGGATCCAAGACCAACGGCCAGACTGGTAGCTGAATTCGTCTATATACCATATGGGTTTCGCTTCCACCGGACGGCCGGTGTGTTTTTGGTTGGCTGGATATTGATTCATACTATGACTGGGATTTTTCAAAATTATGCTGATAATCAGTCACTAAATTTACGAAACATAAATGACAGCTGCCGTCCCACCATCCCCATTCGCGTACACATCTGTACCACCCGCGGCGTTGCGGGCGCGCCTTGGTTGTCTTTCAAAAAGCTTCTTTATAATCGCTCGCTTTTCTCGGCAAGTATAAAAGGAGCCAGGGAACACAGTCAAACACAATTCTTTATAAATATTTGAAGAGGAGGAACCCATAAGGCGGCGCGTCGGATGCAAGGCCGGCCCATAAAGACGAATATGTGCCTTGCTTGGACGCGCCGAACTGGCGTCGTTGTTGCAGAGGGGCGGTAGAGGGAGACCGATGAATACCTGGGCGAGGTTTTTAGGTCGGCAGCACAAAGAATGCGTCACTGGCCTACGTCCCAGTTCCTCTCGC
>JAMFSL010000332.1 GCA_026225275.1 Puia dinghuensis | reverse complement strand
TTAAGAATGTACGACGATTCATGAGATTTGCATTTAACGAAGGTTCCAGTAAGCGCCGGTGCCGGGTTTGCGTTCGTCGGTGGCTTTGGCAACAAGGGTATCGCCGGCGGTCAGGTTGCCGAAGACTTCTACGCCGGCGTCGGTGGTCATGCCTTGGCGGACGTCCACGTATTCGGCTTTGCCGTTCTTTACGCGGATGACAAATTTCCGTTCCAGCGTGGTGGCGATGGCGGAGGGCGGTAATAGGAAGGAAGGGGTACTTCGGCCGAGGGCGATCCTGGCATAGACAAAGGTTCCGGCTTTCAGCATGTGTTTGGCGTTGTCTACGTCGAATTCCCAAAGTTCGGTGCGGGTAACGGGGTCGATGGTTTCGGTTTTGCGGGTGAGAACACCGGTGAAGCGTTGCTCGGGGTAGGCGTCGACAGCGAAGGATAGGTTTTTGTTTCCGTTGGCGGCTGAGACATATATCTCGGGGACGGCTACACGCAGGCGGAGGGTATGGTTGTCCTGTACAGTGAGCAGCATGGAACTGGCATTGACGAGGGCGCCGGGGTCGGCTTTGCGGGCAGTGATGACACCGTCGAACGGAGCGACAATATAGAGGTACCCGGATACTTCTTTATAGGCCTGGGTCTGTTGGCGCAGAGCCTCGTAGGAGGCGCTGTCGGCTAGCATCTGGTTGTGGCTGTTGACCAGGTCCACGGGGGCGACAATGCCGGGGGAAGGGCTTTGGGATGCTTGGTAGAGGCGGTTGTAATTATCCGAGCTGGCGGTGAGTTTGGCCTTGGCGGCCTGTAGGGCGGCCAAGGATTGGGTGACCTGGGTATTGACTTCCGGGGCTTCGATGACGGCGAGGGTCTGCCCTTTGCGGACACGGTCGCCGATGTCTACTTTCATAGTTTGGACGTAGCCCTGGACTTTGGCGTAGAGATCAGTTTGCAGGTAGGGGATAAGTTCACCCGGCAACTCGACCGTTTTTTTAAGGGTGTCCGTTTTGAGAAGGAAGGTCTGGACAGTATCGACCGATGCTGCTGCGCCGGCGCTGCCAGTCGCGCCTGATCCGGCGGAAGGGTCGTCCTTTTTGCTGTTGCCGCAGGCGGTGAAGAAAACAAGCGCTGCGGCGAATGCGAGTGAACGGAGGCTGATGGTATGATACATATTATAAAGTGTCATGGTTATGGTTGGGGGTTTTGTCGTCCGGGAATAAAGAGACTGAAGCATATGTTTTTCGGCCAATCAGCCATTGATAGACATGGGGAAGTAAGAACAGGACGCTGACCGCGGAGAACGCGAGGCCGCCAATCACAGCAATGCCGAGAGGCGCAGTCTGGTCGCCGCCTTCGGTGAGGCCGAGGGCCATAGGAATCATGCCGGCAATCATGGCGGTGCTGGTCATCAGGATGGGCCGGAGACGGTTGCCGGCGGCGGTCATTTGGAACCGGGACGCCCCGGACTTACGCAATTGTTCGGCATTGGTGATGAAAAGGACGGCGTTGGCGATGGCGACGCCCACGGCCATGATGGTACCCATATAGGACTGGATGTTGAGGGTGTTGCGGGTCAGAAAGAGCAGACACAAGGCCCCGGCGATGACGGCGGGGATGACAGACAGCGTGACGAGGGCAACCCGGAACGATTGGAAGTAGATGGCCATAGCCAGGAAGATGACGACGATGGCGACGATGAGACCGAATTGCAGGCTTTCAAGGGTCTGCTGTAAAAGTTCGGATTGTCCTCGCAACAGGATTTTCGCGCCGCTGGGCAATTTACCCATGTCGGCAATGGCCTTGCGGACTTTTTTGAAAACGGCTCCTTTGTCCTCGGGCTGGATATTGGCGGTGATGGTGATATAGCGTTGTTGGTTGAGCCGGTCGTATTCGCCGGGTACGGTAATATGTTTCCAGGTGGCGAGTTCGTTTAGGTAATGGGTGCGTCCGCCTTCCCCGGAGGATACGGGAATTGCTTCCAGTTGGGTGGTGCTGTTCATGCGGTAGGAGGGATACTGCACTTGTACCTGGTAGGCGGTGCCGGTGGTGCGGTCGAGCCAATAGCTGGGTGAGGTGAAGCGGCTGGAAGACGTGGCGGCCACGGTGGACCGGGCGACTTCGTCGCCGGAGATGCCCAATTGACCTGCGCGAATACGGTCCACGTCGAGTTTGATGGCAGGGTAGTCGAGGGGCGTAGCGATTTGCAGGTCCCGAAGCTCGGTGATGCCGGATAGCTTTTGTAATAATTTTTGCGCGGTTTTTTTTCCGTCGTCGAGGTTACGGTTGACGACGGCGATTTCCACGGGGTTATTGCTGCCGAGGTTGAGGACCTGTTCGACGATGTCCCCCGGCTCGAAGGAGATTTTTACGGTGGGCATGTCCCTGGCGACGGCGGCGCGAAGCCGTTCGCGGAAGTCGCCGATGGGTAGGGCGCCGGGTTTCAGCTTGATCTTGGTGACGGATTCGTTAGGGCCGCCTGTCCACAGGTAAATATAATTGACGGGATAGCTGGCGGGCTGGGTGCCGATAAAGGTGGAGGTGATGTCTACGTTTCCTTTCCCGGCAATGCTGTCGGTCAGGGCGAGTATTTTGCGGGTGTCGTCTTCGGTGCGTTCGAAGCGAGAGCCTACGGGCAGGCGCAAGCGCACCTGGGCCTGGCCGCTATCGGTGCCGGGGAAGAGTTCGGTTCCGGTGAGGTTAAAGAAGAGCCAGACGAGGCCAACGGCGGCGACGACGAATACGGTGGTGAACAGGGCATAGCTGGCCTGCCCGCGCTCGCCTGCGCGGACGTAACGGGCTTTCAGCCGGTCGAAGGGGGTGGGCCGCGCGGGGCCATCTGCAGCGCCGAGGTGGTGTTTTAATATCCAGTTTGATACGACAGGCACAAAGGTCTGCGACAGGAGGAAGGAGGCGATCATGGCAAAGCCTACGGCCATGGACAGAGGAAGGAACATGGCTTTCGGCACTCCGTTCATGAAGATGGCAGGCACGAATACGGCCAGGATACTCAGCAGGATGAGCAGTTTCGGTCCGGCGATTTCCATGCAGGCGTCGGCAATGGCACGGCCTTTTTCTTTTCCCATTTCCTGGTGCCGGTGGATGTTTTCGATGGTCACGGTCGCTTCATCGACGAGGATACCGACGGACAGGGCCAGGCCGCCGAGGGTCATGATATTAATAGTCTGCCCGAACAGGTATAGAAAGGTGGCGGCGGATAGTAGGGCTAGCGGGATGGTCATGATGACGATGAGGGCGCTGCGCCGGTCACGCAGGAACAGCAGCACAACGAGGCCGGTTAGGATGGCTCCCAGGCCGCCCTCGAAGAGCAGGCTTTTCAGGGAATTGATGACATAGCCGGATTGGTCGAATTCATAGGTAACTTTAATATCCGATGGGATGGCGGCCTGCATATCGGGCAAGGCGGCTTTTACCCGCTGCACCACGTCCCATGTGGATGCGTCGGCGCGTTTGGTAACGGGGATATAGACGGACCGTTTTCCGTTGATCAGTGCATAACTGGTGGTGATGTCGGCCCCCAGGCTGACGGTGGCGATGTCGCGGATATACACGGCCGGGCCGTTGCCGAGTTGCAGAGGTACGCTTTGGAGGTCCTGCACGTTCTCGATGACACTGTTCTGCGGGGTCAGGTAGGTGGTATCGCCGATGCTCACGTCGCCTGCGGGGGTGATGCTGTTGAACTTGACGAGGGATTGAACGACCTGGTCGGGGGACAGGTTATAGCCGCGCAATTTTTCAGGATCGACGGTGACGACAACGGTCTTTTGGTTGCCGCCGAACGGTGGTGGGGCGGAGACACCGGGCAGGGTAGAGAACATGGGCCGCACCCGGAAAAGGGCGAGGTCGGATATTTCTCCCAGAGAACGGCTGTCGGAGCTGAAGACGAGCTGACCGACGGGGACGCTGCCGGCGTCAAAGCGGGTAATGAAGGGCGGGACGGTGCCGGGGGGCATGAAGGCCCTGGACCGGTTGACGTAACCCACCACTTCGGCCATGGCCTGGCTCATATCGGTGCCCTCATTGAATTCAATTTTGATCAGGGCGGCGCCCTGGATGCTTTTGGAGTCTACGTATTTCACACCGGTGATGTAGAGGAAGTGATATTCATAGTACGATGTGACGAAACCTTCCATCTGATCGGGAGACAGGCCGCCATAGGGCTGGGCCACGTAGACGGTGGGCAGGCCGAGGCGGGGGAAGATATCGATCTTGGCGTTGCGGATCGCCAGGTAAGAGAAAAAGACGATGGCAATCACTGTGACCAGGATCGTGACGGGGTGCCGTAATGCTGAAACGATTAGCTTCATGATAGTGGGCTATAGTTATTTCAATTGATTGATGAACAGGTCAAGGTTGCCTTTCGATACGCCTATGTCGAGCAGGGATCGCCATACTTGCAGATAGGCGCTGGCTTCCATCATTTCGGCATTCAATAGTTGGTATTGTCCCTGGGTCAGGCGGGTGAAATCGACCAGCCCGCTTTGGTAGCTGAGCCGCAGCCCTTCGTAGGAAAGGCGGGCGGCATTGGATTGTACGGGAGCTTCGGCGGCGATCAGCAGGTTTTGGCGGTAGTTGGATTCGGCGGTCTCTACCTGTTTTTGCAGATTGAGGGATACCTGGGCAAGCTGCGCCTGGTCGGCTTGTAGCAGGGAGCGGTATTGTCGCTTTTGGATATTGACTTTGGCGAAGGAAAGGACGGGGAAGCTGAGCTGGATACCGGCTCCATAGTTGCTGCGGGACAGGTCCCAACCGTCGGACTTGTTGATGATTCCATCGGCGGCTATACCGGAGCCTCGGGAATAGGCATTAGCCCAGACGTCAAGTCTGGGCCGCCAGGCGCGTTCCACTTGTTTGAGGTTCGCGGCGCTGAGGGCGACCTGGGCCTGCTGGTATTGGTAGCCGGGGTTCCGGGTATAGATGCCGGTGGTATCGGGCAGCAGGGGCAATTGCATGGCCACCAGGGTGTCGGAGAACACCAGATCGTCCGGGCTGTTGGGCAGGCCGGTGAGGCGGCAGAGTTCCAGCACCTGGGCCTGGAAGAGGCGCTGGGTGTTAAGGCGTTCCATCACTGCCTGGGCATATAAAGATTGGAATTGCACGCTGTCGAGGCCGGGCCGCAGTCCCTGCCGGGTGAGGACGAGGGACTGCTGCAAGCTGATCTGGGTGCGGTCGATATTGGCCTGCTGGCTGGCGAGTAGTTTTTGCAGGTAGATGACGTCGAGGTAAATGAGAACGCCTGCGTAGCGCTGTTGGAAAAGGGCGTTATCGTAATAGCTGCCTGCGAGTTTGAACTGTGCGCTGGCTTTTCCGACGGCGGCGGCCCGCTGACCGAAAGTGAGGGGCTGCCATTGCAGCAAACCCGCCAGGGCGGTGCCAGGGATCAGGCTATTGGAACTGCTGGCAAATACAGGCCCGGAAAGGGGCAGCAGCAATCCCGGGTAGTCCATGCCGGTGATATTGTTGTCCGTGGCGTAACCGGCCTGGTAGCCGGCGGTGAGGTCCGGGACGAGGGTGTTCTTTGCCAGGCTGACATTCTCGCCGGCCGCCGCGGTTTCTGCCCGGTAGGCCTGGAGCTGGGGCTGGCCGGATTGTACCAAGGTCAGGATGTCTTTGATGGAGACGGTCCTTTTTTGGGCAGCGGCTGGGGTTGGCCATAGGCAGGAGATGAGAAACGCAATGGACAAAAATGCCGCAATACATTTAGGGATATGCATAGAACATGTTGGAATTCGGAATAAAGGTTGGCTTTGGAGTGTGGGCAAAGCTAAAAATCAATTTAGGAAGAATTTTGGAGGTCTAGGACTGTGGGAAGGTGACGGTGATCCGGTGGATGTTTTCCGCGTACGTATAGCTTACATCAAAATGATAGATGAGGCAAATTCGTTTGACGAGCGAAAGGCCCAGGCCGGTGGTGTTGGATTGCTCCCTCCCCTTGGAGAAGCGTTCGAATAGCCGGTCTGTGGCTCCTTCTATGGTATGCCCGGTGTTTTCAATGGTAAGGCTGCGGCTGTCGAGTTCGATATGGATGTAGCCGTTGGGAAGATTGTGTACGAATGCGTTATTGATGAGGTTGTTGATCAGGATTTCCAGTAGGGAAGTATTGGCGTACAAGTGAATGTCGGGTTGAATCGACTTTCGGATCTGCGGCAAGGCCCCATCATAATATTCCTGGTAGTAGGTGAGTAATTTGTCGATGGCGACGGATACATTGATTTCAGATTGATCTGGAAATTGGTGGTTGTCGATTTTGGTGAGCAGCAGCAGGTTTTTATTCATTTGGCTGAGGCGATCATTGGCTGCTGTAATATCAGCAAGCAGGCTGGCCGTTTCTTCCGTGAGATGAGGGGAATTGATCAGCAGGTCTAATTTTGACCGGATAATGGCCAGGGGCGTTTGGAGTTCATGGGCGGCATTCTCTACAAATTGTTTTTGATTTCGGTAGGCCTGGGTTACATTTCCGATCAAGGTGGTGATGACCTGGTTTAATTGGTCGAATTCCCGGATGCCGGTTTGTGTGGGCAGTTGAAAGGATTCGTTTTTGATAATATCGTATTCGTTTACTTCTTTCATAGTGGCGTAGAAGGGTTTCCATAGTAACCCCGAACTTTTCCGGTTGATGATGACAATGGCGGCCAGCAGTAAAATAAAGACGAACACGTCGGCTATAAAGACTTTAATGACCAGGTGGGTGATTTCTCTTGAAGAAATATAGGTGGTGAGTTGGTAATGCTGACCCTTTAACAGACGCTGTTCGGTCAGGATCTTGAATGGCACCCATTCTTTACTGGCCGGGTAATAGATGCTCGTGTCGCGCTGCGCATGCAGCAGATCCGCTTGGACAGGGTTCCCTTTTTCCAGGTCGTATTCGCCGGTGATATGGAAGGGAAGCGTCTCGCGGCCAGTCGCCAGCATATTCCAGATATTTTCCTGGGTTAATTCGAGTTGTTCTTCCTCCATGTGATGCGCATGAGTGCTCATCAGGAAGTAGAACAAGGTGGTGCCGATCAGCAAAACGAGCGGTAGCCAGATCAGGAAGTAGCGGGTATTTTTTTGTTGGAGCGTTTTGTTCATGTGGAGAGTTTATAGCCCAAGCCATAGACGGTATGAATAATTTCCTGGCACCCTTTTTCTTTCAGTTTCCTTTTCAGGTTTTTGATATGGGAGTAGACGAAATCTGAGGAAGGGATTTGTTCGGAGGGGCCGTCGTGGATGTGCTCTGCGATGGCTTGCCTGCTGACGACCCGGTTCTTGTTGGTCATTAGGAAGAGCAGCAGGTCGTATTCGTTCTTGCTTAAGGGTATAGGTTGATCTGCGTAGATGATAGTCCTGGATGGCAGGTCGGCCTTCAGGGGTCCAACTTGTAGAACGCTGGCCCCTTCTGCATATTTTCTGCGGATCAGGGCTCTTACCCGCGCGTTAAGTTCCGAGAGGTGAAAGGGTTTGGTCAGGTAGTCGTCGGCGCCGAGGTCCAGCCCGTCGATTTTGTCGTCCAGGGAGTCACGGGCGGAAATGATGATGACGCCGTCGCGGCTTTTGTTTAGGCGCAGGTGTTTAAGTAGCTGCAATCCGCTGCCCCCG
Organism: Puia dinghuensis; assembly: GCA_026225275.1. Lineage (GTDB taxonomy): Bacteria > Bacteroidota > Bacteroidia > Chitinophagales > Chitinophagaceae > Puia > Puia dinghuensis_B. The sequence continues at coordinate 32,512 of JAMFSL010000332.1, read as the reverse complement.
GGCAGGTTGATGTCCAGGATGATGCAGTCGTATCGGAAATCCTCTATTTTCCGGACACCTTCTTCGTAGGACCCGGCCGTTTCGCATAAGAATTTTTCCTGATTGAAGTATTGAACGATACTGGTCAGCAGGCTGCGCTCATCTTCAATAACCAGTAATTTCATGTAGGAGATTTTTGGTAAGTTACGCTATTCAGCGTTTCAGGGTATTGGGCGAAGATGATCCCGAGATTGAAAAACGGTAATGGGGAGTGGAATAGCGGGATATGTATTGTTACTTATATAAAGATGAGTTACAGATGTACAAAATGTCTCCAAAATTGGCATGTATTTTTGATCTCGCTAAAGACAGGCTATGAGAATATTTTTTTTCGGCATGTTGCTGGGATGCATCGTGCCCTTTTTTTGCGAGGCGCAGGACAATTATGAAATACAGGTATATGCTTCTCCTACAGTAGGGAAGGATACGACGATGGTGGAGTTGCACAGTAATTACAGTTTTATCGGCAATACAGCCTCCGCTGGAGTCGTCTCAACCAATCATATGGACAGGGAGACCATCGAGATCACGCATGGCTGGACACCATGGTTCGAGACTGGCTTTTATATTTTCAATGATTTCGGGGATATGGGCCGGACGAATTATGTAGGCAGCCACATCCGACCGCGCGTCATGGCACCTTTAGAATGGCATTGGCCGGTAGGCGCCAGTATATCGTTCGAGGGTGGGTTTGTGAAAGACGGATATGATCCGGATATTTGGACGCTGGAGATCAGGCCGATTATCGACAAGCAGATTGGACCGGTATACCTGGCACTCAATCCGGTTGTAGATCTGACGTTCAAAGGCGCTGATGCTGGCCGCGGAGCCATATTTGCGCCGGACTTTAAGTTCAGTTACCAAATTGGGAAGGTATGGGCGCCGGGCATAGAATACTACGGATCATGGGGACCCATTCAGCATTTTGATCCGATCAGCGTACAGCAGCACCAATTGGTCATTGCGGTGGATGCGGACTTTGATCCGCGCTGGGAGTTCAATGCCGGATATGTCTTTGGGCTGACACCCAGTATTGACCGGAGCATTTTTAAGGTCATCATTGGCAGGCGGTTCGGGGGCGGCAAGCATGTGACGCATAACGCTTCGGTTGTGCGGCGAACGGATTGGTAAGGATAATTTGCGTTAAATGAGCACGATACACAACATACCCCTGACTAACCAGGCGTCGCCGGTTATCTTTAACGAACCCCATTCCCTTGCCATCCGGATATGGCACTGGACTTTTTTTGTCATTTTAACAGCCTCCTTGACAACCGTACTCTTCGGTTCTACGTTATTCCGGACGAGAGATAATATTGCCGGTGTACAACAGGATCTGCAGGAAAAAGGCGTGACTGTTACCAAAGACCAGGCAAGGTCAGTGGCCCACGCCTATAGCGATAAGCTTTGGGGGTTACACACCTGGCTTGGTTACGGACTTGTCGGGTTGTTATTGATCAGGGGCATCATAGAATTGGCTCAACCCGGCGAAGAAAAGTTGAGGACGAAGATCAGAAAGGCGGCGGGATTTAAAACTTCCGAACTTCGTGAGGGAGACGATGCGACAAAAAGATCCGTCCGGCATTACGTTCGGGTGAAATGGACATATGTGCTCTTTTATGTGCTGATCGGCACGATGGCACTAACCGGCCTGGGGCTTGCCTTTGAAGATGTACCGGTGTTCAGGAACTGGCATCGTGGGATCACGAATGTGCACCAGTTTGTGCAATATTTTATTTATGCCTTCATCCTCGTCCATTTGGCAGGGGTCATCAGGGCCGATCTGGGAACGGATAAAGGGCTGGTGTCCAGCATGATCCATGGAAAGGGCGACAGGCAGGATTGAACGAATCAGGTCAACCTGCAGGCTGGTATCGCTCCCGTGCGGGTGTCGCAGGAAACATTCGATATCATCGACCGTTCTTTGAGAATCTCCCGGCTGACCCAAGGCGCTTTTGACATTAGTTACGGATCGGTGGATAAGGGGCTTTGGAATTTTGATCCGGGTATGAAATCCCTGCCGGATCCAGCGACGGCCCAACAAATGGTGCGGCTGATCAATTACCGGAATATCATTCCAGATCAAGGATATCGAGGCCATTTTGATCGATGACGAAGACCGCATTTATACATCAAAGAACATTCGTCTGACCTGAGAATCTAAAATCAATCATATGCAGTTACCCATCGGTAGAGTACTCCTTTCGGCTGTGGCGTTCGCCGCCAGCCTGGTATCCTGCCAACCTGTGAAAGAATACCAGAAAAACCGGATCAATGATTCCGAAATGACGCTGAGTAACCGCAAGGTTGAAAAGGAAGAAATCAATATGGAATCCTATCGGGAAGGGTCTTCCGGCGCCAACGGGGGGAAGACGGGTGGCGGGTGCGGTTGTAATTAACCGAATAGAGTCGCCTCAATAAAATAAGCACATGAGAAGAATCTGCCTGACTGTGACCGGGATGTGTATAGCGATCCTGCATGCTTTTTCGCAAGGATCTCCGAAAGACACGAGCTCTTACAAGGCCAGGCCGTTGAAGCTGGATGAAGTGGAGTTCGTTTCGAGCTATTATGATCAGACAGCAGACAAGTCTGCTGTCTCCGGTGGTCAGTTGGGTCCTGTTGGTAACGCCAACGTGACGGACCTCTCCAATGGAATAGAGGTCAAATTTGTCGGTTACGACCCGAAAGGACGTAAAAATACGTTGACAGGCGGACTTGGTTTCGACCATCATACCGCGGCTTCTCAGGCCTACGTAGATCTCAACGGAACAGCCAGAAATTATGGCAACCGGGTGTATCCCACTCTCGACTGGACGATCGAAAATGGCGTGAAAGGCAGCAGTTTCGGCCTGGGTGCCTATTATTCAGCAGAGCACAACTACTATCACTCTATCGGGTTAAATACTTCTTTTTCCAAAAAGACTCGTCGTAACGGCGAATTCAGCGCGAAATTCAGCGGATTCTTCGATCAGATAAAAATGATCTATCCATCCGAACTAATACCTGTGGACTCCATCCAGGTTCCAGCCGGCAGCCGGGATAGTGTCGTCTATGTCACCACAGCGAGCGGCCGCACAGAGGCCCTGACCTATAGTGTTAACGGCCAGGCGAGTGTGACGGAGGCCGGCAGCACATCGATCCCCTCCCGGTCCCGCGACTCTTATTCTGCATCCTTTGCCTTCACCCAGGTAATCAATACCCGTATGCAGGGCGCAATATTGCTTGACCTGGCCTACCAATCCGGCTATCTCGGCCTGCCCTTCCACCGCGTATATTTTGCTGATAGTACCAAGGCGGTAGTGGAAAAGCTGCCATCGCAGCGGTTTAAATTGCCTGTTGGATTCCGGCTCAATTATTTCTTCGGCGACAATATCATCATCAAGACCTATTACCGCTTTTACATTGATAGCTGGGGGCTGAGATCCCATACCGCCAGCATAGAGGTGCCGGTAAAGATCACCCCATTCCTTTCTGTCTCGCCATTTTACAGGTATTACATCCAGACGGCTGTCAATTATTTTGCACCGTACCAGCGGCATACGGCCGCAGATGAATATTATACCAGCAACTATGCCCTATCGTCCTTTTCTGCCAATTTAATCGGCGTGGGCGGCAGGTTAGCCCCGCCGAAAGGAATCTTTGATAAACACTTCAGTTCCATCGAAGTGAGGTATGCGCATTATACCGAGACCACCGACCTCGTATCGAATGTAATTTCACTGGATCTGAAGTTCAGATAGAGGCCGGTTCGAAGCTTTTTATTCATGAGGTGAGTTTATATCCTAGGGCATAGACGGAATGAATTATTTCCTGACATCCTTTTTGTTTGAGTTTCTTTTTCAGGTTTTTGACATGGGTATAAACTGAATCAAAAGACAGGATCTGTTCACTGGGTCCGTTGTGAAGGTGCTCGGCGATGTGCTGGAGAGGTACGATCCGATTTTTATTCGTCATGAGAAGGAGGAGGAGATTGTATTCGTGGTCGCTCAATGGGACAGGATTTTCTGCGCATTGCAGCGTCCTCGATTGCAGATCGGCTTTAAGGGGTCCTACCTGCAACACGTTGGCTCCCTGCGCATATTTTCTGCGGATCAGGGCTCTTACCCTTGCATTGAGTTCGGTAAGTTGAAATGGTTTTGCCAGGTAGTCATCTGCTCCGAGTTTTAATCCGTGGATTTTGTCGTCGACAGTGTCTTGGTTGGAAATGATTATTACGCCATCACGCCTTTTTTCCTGACCAAGGAACTTAAATATCAGCGGCCAATTGCTATGGGCGATATTGGGGTTTAAGATAATGCAGTTGTATTGAAATACTTTTATTTTCCAGAAACCTTCTTCATACGAATCTGCCGTATCGCAGGTGAATGATTCAAGGCTAAAATATTGAACTATACTTTCCAGCAGGCTGTGTTCATCTTCTATAACCAATAATTTCATGAAATGATGTTTGCTTTATTAGATGCAATAATCCATGAAATGGTTGGGTGCCTAAAAAGAATGGGTTATACCCAGCCCCAGGCCTAAATAATACGGATAAGTAAGATATCTTCCATTCGTATTAATCGACGTCAGTGCATTTTTGGAAGTGACCATCAGATTCAGCGACCAATTCGATTGAAAAGCATATTGCATTTCTGCCTTAAAGATCAGACCGTAATTGATTGTTCGAAGGCCATAGAGCCTGACAATCGATTCGGGCTGCTGACCGGAGCTGCCCTCGACGGTGGTAGCAACTTTTGCACTGGTCAGGATATTGCCGATGACGCCGGCCCCGGCCAGAAAGGTGAATTCTTTGGTTTTAAAAATATAGGAGGCGATGATCGGAATAGAGAGGTAATGCAGTCTGCTCGAGGATTTATCCGTCTGTACGCTATCGCCGGTCGCTACAGAGGAGGGGAGAAATCCATAGCCGGCGGGGGTATTAAACTGATATTTGGTCGAGCCATTATTGCCCGTCACTGCATAGGCAACTGTAGGGTCGCTGATGCTGTTGGACCAGGAATAAATGAGACCCGACTGCAGGAGCCATCTTTTCTTCAGGTGGTAACCTACCAACATGCCCACCGAAGCGGAAAATACAGCCGTCTCTTTTTTGTCGACCTCCCTTCCATTGGGTGCAGTGGAATCATGATCGGCCAGATTATAGCCCGCCAATTCCTGCGCAAAATAGCCGGTGACCGACCAGCGATTCTTCCGTCCTGGCAGATGGACCACGGACGATTTCCTGAAATTATTGATTTGATGAGCCAGGAGTAAATACGTATCTGTTCCTGCCGTAGAAGCTGCCGCGGGTATCGGTGCGAGCCTAACAGGCTCCGGGAAGCGTTTTGTCAAACCTTCCCGTCCTGTTATAGACTGTTTTCCTTGCTCTGCCTGAAAATCCGCCGCATCAACCTGTTGTCCGCGCGATAGGACCGCAGGCTTTTCCATCTCCGCCATCGCCCCTTTCCGGACTTGCTCTATCGTTGGTTTCTCAGTTTGTTCCCCCACTGCCGCCTCTGCCTGCCCGGGCGGTCGTGTACCCATTTGCCTTTTGGCGAGGCCATTCAACACTGCACTTGCAGCTGCTGGCCGTGTGTCCCCACCTACTTCTCGAGGCCTGATCGTTCCGTCCGCTTTTGGCGCCGTCACCGTGCCTTCCTCCTGACCATTCATGCCATTAGCCCTTTGGTCCGCCTTTAGACCTGCCCGATCGGGTCGGACCCGGGGCCCGGGACTAAGCCAATACATCCATACGCCCAGTGCAAAAAGCAACACCAGACTGGTCATTGCTAAAGCTGGTGTCCGCAATTTAAATAAATAAGATTTCTTCTTTTGCATCTCCAACTGATGCTCAATATTTTCCCACACTTCTCTATCAGGTTTATCCTTAAAAGATTGCAGAGAGTCTTTGAAAAATTTATCTACGTTATCTTGTTGATTTCTGTCCATGCTTTTCTATTTCGCAACTTTCATACTTGGTGTCAGGGCTTTCTTTAAAATGGTTCTCGCGTCTGAAAGATTAGATTTGGATGTGCCTTCTGTGATGTTCAGCAATACTGCAATTTCCCGATGCTTTAACCCTTCAAAAACATAGAGGTTAAATACCATCCTATAGGCAGGAGACAACTGTTGAATCAGCCGGATCAATTCTTTTTCGCCGAGACGGCCGATGAAATCATCCTCAGCTGTCAAAACAAATTGATCTTCTGACAGGGAAATCACGCGGTGGATGTCTATTTTCCCCCGGTATCTCATCAATGCGCAATTGATCATGATCTTTCGCAGCCACCCGTCGAATGTGCCCGTGTGTTTATATTGCCCTATGTGTTTGTACATCTGTAAAAAACCATCCTGTAACACTTCTTCTGCTTCTTCCTGACTCTTGCAGTACCGTAAGCAAAGTCCCAGCATTATAGGAGCATACCTCTCGTACATCGCCTTTTGGCATGATCTTTCTCCCGCCAGGCAACCTTTGATGAGTTTATGTAATTCAGGTTCCGGAATATTTCTCCTATTAGAAAACATAGATGCAAAAAAAATTGAAATGGTTGGGCCAAAAAAATATAGTTGATAAATAAATGCGCGTTGGACACCCTGCAATAAATATCGTTTATTTTTATGACACAACGCATGTGGATTCGTTTGAGCGCCTGTATCAGCGACAAGGCCTAGCTCCCGTATTAACTTTCGATAAATGAAAGTAGATGCCATTTTTTCCAAAATGGTTGGGTGCGCAAACTTTATTTTATAAATGGATAATTATCGACGAACCTGTTATAAATTGGTTGATCAAATGGCTTGAAATATTCCCATTCAAATATTAGAATAAGTATATTAGCTGTTAGCATGTTCTCTTTATCCATTGTGGCGAAAGGTCAAATCAATCCCGGGGGGAAATCTATTTTTCAGCAGCCCGACCTGAATGACATGGCCAAGACTATCGTTCATTATTCAACTAAGCGACCTGTCAGGGTCATGGGGAGAAGTATATATTTTTCTTTTGTCCCTGGCGGGGATCAAACAACCTCTCCCTCCAATGCCTTTGTCACCTCTACGACGGCAGCATTTTATCTCGGCGATCGGGCTCGCACTTTTCTGTCAACCGTTACTTTCTCTCCTTATATTACCTTCAAAGGACGCATTGGCTACACTTTACGATCGAACCTTTGGCTGACAGACAATAAATGGGCCGTGCTGGGCGACATCAGGTTCTTATACTACCCGCAATATACCTGGGGGTTGGGCGGCAATCCGGATAAAAAGAACAGCCTGATGGTCTATGACAAATATGTGCGGTTTTACGAGACCTTCCTGCGTCGGATAAAGCCCTATTTGTTTGCCGGCTTCGGCTATCTCTTCGATGGGCATTTCGATATCGAGACACAGTTACATGCGACGGAATTGCAACGATTCACGACCTATCATTTCGGGACTGCCGGCGGATCTTCGCTGTCTTCTGGCATCTCGGTGAATTTGTTATATGATTCACGGAAAAATTCCCTGAACCCCTTTCCAGGATTTTACGGTAATATAGCATATCGCTTCAACCCCTTATTTATGGGCAGCAATGCGTACTGGCATTCTTTATATATCGACATCCGAAAATATATTGCTTTCAGCAAAGTGCAGCAGAATATGCTGGCTTTTTGGACATATTACTGGGTGGCCCTGAATAGCCATGCACCATATCTTGACCTGCCCAGTATCGGCTGGGACCCTTATCAGCAGCGGTCGGGCAGAGGATTCGATCAGGCCCGATTCAGAGGTAAGGGGCTTGCTTATGCAGAAGGTGAATACCGGCGGGATATTACCGGTAACGGGTTGATTGGCTTCGTATTGTTTGCTAATGTGAATAGCGTATCGGAGCCTGTAACGCACCGGTATGTCTACCTGCATTCGGCAGCCGGCGGTGGCTTACGGATCAAGATCAATAAGGCTTCCGGGACAAACCTGGCCCTTGATTGTGGGATCAGTAGAAACTATTCTGCCATTTACCTGAACCTTGGAGAGGCATTTTAGTTTTAGTAAAAGCAAATTCAGTATGAAAAATGAGCCGCACAATAGCAACTCCGATTTGGTTAAAGATATTATTATCGGAATGTCGGACGGTTTGACGGTTCCTTTTGCGCTGACGGCCGGTCTAAGCGGCGTACTGAATACCAATCACCTCATTATTGTGTCCGGCTTGTCCGAAATTGCGGCGGGCTGCATCTCGATGGGTCTGGGGGGCTACCTGGCCGGGGAATCGGAAGTCGAGCACTATGAGAACGAACTAAAACGCGAATTCAGTGAAATCGAAACAGTGCCGGACACCGAATTGCAGGAAGTAAACGATATTTTGGTGGAATTGGGAGTGGATGCATCGCTCAGCAAAGAGGTGGCGCTGCAGATAAGTAAGGACAAAGTGCGTTGGGCGGACTTTATGATGAAGCTCGAATTAAACCTGGAGAAGCCGACCAAAGATCGGGCTACGAAGAGCGCTATGACCATTGCGCTATCTTATCTGGTGGGCGGCTTTATTCCTTTGTTTCCTTATATCATCTTCAAGAACAGCAAGGACGGGTTTTATGCTTCTTGTGTGGTAACGATCATTGCGCTGATTTTCTTTGGCTATTTCAAAAGCAGGGTGACCGGACAGCCATTGGTGAAAGGAACAGTTAAGGTAGCCATGACGGGTATCATCGCCGCTGCAGCGGCCTACCTGTTGGCAAAGGCCGTCAGTTAACCGGGGTGGTTCTCCGGAGAGGTTTAACAGATGTATAACTGATGTATGAACAATAAAGCCGCAAAAAGGAGCCTTAAGAGGTAACGTAATTTTTATAACATATGGAGAGAATTCTTTTTTATTCAGTTTTATGGTTTTTTACTGCTTCGCCGGGCTGGCATTACAGCCTGGATGAGGCCAAGACCATCGCGCATCAGGAGCACAGGCATATCCTGCTCAATTTTTCGGGATCGGATTGGTGTGGTCCTTGTATTATGCTGCGAAAGGAAATCCTGGACGACTCAATCTTTTTGAAAATGGCTGATACAGCCCTGGTCCTGGTGAATGCCGATTTTCCCAGGAAGAAGAAGGACCAGTTGTCTCCTTCACAACAGAAGATCAATAACTCGATGGCGGACCAATATAACGAAGAAGGTCAATTTCCACGAACGCTGTTACTTAATGCAGATGGGAAGGTGCTGAAAACGTGGGATGGCAATCCGGGCGTTAAACCGGAAGTCTTCGTGTCAGAGGTGGAACAGGTGATCGCGGCGGATAATTAAAGGTTGTGAATTCGAAAAAACATATAATGCACTGAATAGTGGATTCAATTAAAAATCTTAAAATGTACTCAAAAGTTCTTTGCGTATGCCTATCGGCAGTAACGGTTACGGTTTTGCTAACTTCCTGTCAGCCGGTCAAGGAGTATCAGAAAAACCGGTTAAATGATTCCGAAATGACCCTTAGTAACCGGAAAGTGGAAAAGGAAGAGATCAATATGGAGTCCTACCGCGAAGGTTCTTCCGGCGCTAACGGCGGCAAGACTGGTGGGGGCTGTGGTTGTAATTAGAATGTTTAAAAGAGTGAAGTTAACTTATGAGAAGAGTTTGTCTTACAGTAACAGGGATGTGTTTGATTGTTCTGCATGCATTTTCGCAAGGAACACCTAAAGATACGGGTGTATACAAACCCCGTGCTTTAAAGCTAGATGAAGTCGAAATTGTCTCCAGCTATTATAGCCAGACCGCGAACAAATCTGCCGTGTCCGGCGGACAAACAGGCCCTATGGGAGATGCTAATGTCACCGACCTGGCTAACGGCGTAGAAATAAGGTTCGTGGGCTGGGACAAGCACCAGGGAAAGAACACCCTAACGGCCGGCATAGGCTTCGATGCTCACACGGCTGCCTCCCAAGCCTGGGTTTCCAAGACCGGCGCTTCCAAAAAGACTGGCAACCGCATCTACCCATCCCTTAACTGGGCTCATGAAAATGCCTTCAAAGGCACCGGCTATGAGTTGGGGGCCATCTATTCTACGGAATACAATTATCGATCTATCGGCCTGGATGCGGGCTTTTCTAAAAAGACCAGGGATAAGAATGGGGAATTCAGCGCAAAGCTGGCAACTTATTTTGACGAGGTGAAACTGATCTATCCTTCTGAATTCGTGAAAGGCCTGATCACGAACAATACGGATTCGACGATTTATATCACGGGCTTTAATGGGCAGACCGAGGCTATACCGCCGGGGGGTACCAGCCGACGCGACAAAAAGAACGTGCCCTCCAGCCCCAGGGACACCTATACTGCGTCCTTTTCCTATTCTCAAATTTTCAACCCCCGTTTGCAGGGCAGTGTAGAGTTTGACCTGGTCGAACAGCACGGGTACCTGGGCCTGCCGTTCCACAGGGTATATTTTTCGAATGGTCAGGATACCATCGAGAAACTCCCGTCTCAGCGGTTTAAATTCCCGCTGGGATTTCGGTTGAACTACTTCCTGGGCGATAACGTTATCCTGAAAGGGTATTACCGTTTTTATATCGATAATTGGGGTGTCCGCTCCCAGACAGCCAGCCTTGAGGTGCCGGTTAAGATCACCCCGTTCTTTTCGGTCTCGCCTTTTTACCGGTATTATGTGCAGACTGCTGCCAACTACTTTGCTCCTTTTGAGAAGCATCAGACGAGCGATACTTATTATACTAGCAACTATGCGTTGTCGGCATTTTCGGCCAGCCTTTTCGGGGTGGGGGTGAGATTGGCGCCGCCCAAAGGTATATTTGACAAGCATTTTAACTCGCTGGAGATCCGGTACGGGCATTATACGGAGACGACGGACCTGATGTCGAATGTGATTTCGCTGGATTTGAAGTTTAGGTGAGATTATCTCCGTCCCTGCTACCGGCTGGCTCATCCCTATTCGGACTATGGGAAAAGAAATGTGGATCTTTTCGCGCCGGGCAGTGATATTTTTTCAACCGTGCCGGGAAATGGCTATGATTATAAGTCAGGGTCCAGTATGTCTGCCCCTGTTGTATCGGGCATTGCCGCTCTATTGTTTTCTTATTTCCCGGCTCTTTCCGCCGCTCAGGTAAAAGATATTCTTCTGAGGTCGAGTTTTCGGCCGGAGATAATGGTGAACAGGCCTGGCTCCACGGTAAAGGTTCCATTCAGCAGTTTATCGGTAAGCGGTGGTGTTGTAAACGCCTATAATGCTATTGCCATGGCGATAGAAATGACAGAACAGAAATAGTTTTCTCGTCGCATTGGTGGGCTTGGGTCTTGCCTTGTACTACAGATTTTCTTCAGAATGGCATGGTACTTTTAGGGTGATTTTGGGATGATAATACGATGAAGGAAGTACGGAAAATAGCGCAAAAGGTCCTTGTTCTGGTGTTGGACATTTTGTTGTTTACCTGGCAGGTAATCCGGCGGGTGCTTCTGCCTACCCGGAGCCGGAAGGGAAATGTGCTGTCCAGCTTGCTGACATTTTTTGTGGGATTGCTGGAAAGGATTGTTTCCTTCGAGAAGAGCATTTTGGAGCGGCCGGTGATTTTCACGCATAAATATGTGAAGCAGGGGTTGATTATCGTTGTCGGTTTTCTTTTTCTTTTGTCTTCCTTTGAATGGACCCTCGGGCCATCGACTGATACTACGGCCAGTGGGTTGCCGGAAGTGGTTGCATGTGCGCCGGTAAGGGCGGCCCGGCAGGCAATGCTGCGGAAGGCTAGGTTTTCTATTTTTGTTTCAAAGGGCGCTTCGGAGGCATCCCATTCTTATATCTCGCCTATTGACCTGACAGTTCCCTCCGCGACGGGTAGAAGATGGCTCCGGTTTGGGGTTTTTCGCATTTGATAGCTGATGAATTCGTGAATTGAACTGTTCCCGCTAAAGGGAATAGGCGATAGTGCATGTATTTCGGAATAAAAAATCAGTTATTACAATGCGGATATTTTTAGGGTTTTTAATGTTGATGGGAGAAACGGTTGCGGCTCAATATCGGGTGGTGCTGCGCATCACCAATGAGGATACGCGGCAAGCCATCGCAGGGGCTTCGGTGATGATCAAAGGATTGAATAAGGGTGGCATGACCGATAGCCTGGGCTTGGTGAGATTAGAGGGGATTAGCGTCGGCAGTTATGAGTTAAAGGTGAGTTGTCTGGGATATGGTAGTAAAGAGGTCCGGGTTGTGGTGCCCTTGCGGAGCGCGGACGACCTGGCGGTAGCGCTGGAGCCGGAGGTGGAAATGTTGGGAGACGTGGTGGTGAGCTCATCACGCATTAACGGACGGATCAAGGACCTGCCGACGCGGGTGGAGGTGCTGGGGACGGAGGATATGGAGGAAGAGACCTCGATGCACCCCAGCAATGTGGCAATGTTGCTGAGCGAGGCGTCGGGGATACAGACCCAACAGACCTCAGCCTCTTCCGGTAATGTCCAGATCCGAATCCTCGGGCTGGATGGGAAGTACACGCAATTTTTGAAAGACGGTTTTCCTATGTACAGCGGTTTTAGCAACGGGCTTAGCGTTATGCAGATCCCGCCGCTGGACCTGTCACAGGTAGAATTAATCAAGGGCAGTTCGTCGTCACTCTATGGGGGTGATGCGATCGCCGGGATCATCAATTTCATTTCGAGGAATCCGGGGGTGAGACCCGATTGGAATGTGCTGGCGAATCAAACGATGCGGGGCGGGACGGATATCGGGAGCTTTTACGCGGGACGAAATAAGCATTGGGGTTTTACATTGCTGAATACCTTTACGCATCAGGTACCGGTGGCTATTGACAACAATGGCTTTACTGTATTGCCGAAGCTGGCGGCCTTTACGGTGAATCCTAAGCTGTTTTGGTATCCCACAGACAGCACCACGGTAAGCCTGGCTTTGAATACGACGGTGGACCACCGGATCGGGGGGGACCTGGTGGCCGTGGAGGATGGTCCAACGGCGGTGCATCCTTATACCGAGGACAATCAGAGTAACCGGGACTATTATCAACTGGAATATGTGCGGCATCTGGATGGCGGCCGGCTGCTGACGGTCCGCAATAGTACGTCCTTGTTCAACCGTAGCATCGGGATCATGGATTACGAGTTTTCAGGGCGTCAATGGTCTACGTTCAGCGAAGCCAGTTATTTGCTGCCCTGGAACCAGCATAAAACGGTGGCGGGGTTGAACTTCCTGACCGACCGGTTTAGCGAGGACCGGCGGACGGACAGTCTGATCCGGGATTATAGTTTTGTGACGACGGGGGTTTTTGTACAGGATGATTGGACGCTGGGTCGGCGCTGGGTGCTGGAAACGGGTATCCGGAATGACTATCAGAACCGATATGGGAATTTTTTGTTGCCCAGGGTGTCGGTATTATATAAGCTATCGCAGCAGTGGAATCTGCGGATGGGTGGAGGTCTGGGATATAAGTCGCCGACGATCTTTGATGCGCAGACAGAAGAGACGGCTTATAAGGATGTGCTGCCCATCGGAGGTTCGGTGAATGCGGAACGGTCGGCGGGGGTGAATGCGGATGTGATCTATGCGGGAACGATTGGGGAGGATCTGCATGCGACGGTGGATCAGGCCTTTTACTATACGCGGGTGAATCATCCTTTGGTGCTTGATTCGCTGCCTGCTAGTGGGGTGGGAGCGGTGTACACTTATTTCGTCAATGCTGCTAATGCGTATACGACGAGGGGTTTTGAGACGAGCATACGGCTAAAGCAGGATGATTGGTCGTTGTTCGCGGGCTACACATATGTGGATGCCCGGACAGGTGTGGCTGCACTGCCCCATATCCCACTGGCGCCCCGGAGCAAGGTGGTGTTTGACCTGGCCAACGAGAAGGACGGCGACTACCGGGTGGCGCTGGAGGCTTTTTATACGGGTCCGCAATACTTGTATGACGGATCGAAGACAAGGGACTATTGGGTGACGGGGTTACTGTTGGAAAAGGTGATTCGCCGAGTCAGCCTGGTGCTGAATTTCGAGGACTTGACGGATACGCGGCAGACGCGGTTTGGGCCGGTGGTGATTCCACCGTTAACGAACCCGACTTTTGCGGAGATCTATGCGCCGCTGGAAGGGTTTATGGCGAACATGGCGGTGAAGGTGCGGATATTGTAATTATGGCTATGATTTTGGAGGAGCAAACCGAAGCCTTGATAGGTTTTTCAGATTCCGATGATTTTACTTCTTCTTTCGAGCAGGACGGTGTCGCGCCAGATGCCGGCCATTTTGCCGATTTTTTCGCGGGTGGCGAGCAGGCGGAAACCGCATTTTTCGTGGATCTTAAGGCTGGCGGTGTTTTCGGGGAAGATGCCTGCTTGAAGGGTCCAGAGGCCGTTTTTCTCGCTTTCGGTTATGAGTGCTTGTAGCAAGGCTTTACCGATGCCATGCCCCCGGCTGGCCGAGTGGATGTAGACGCTGACCTCGGCGACGCCGGCATAGACGCAACGACCGGATACGGGGGTCAGGGCTGCCCAGCCCAGGACGGTGCTGCCTTCGGTGGCGACAAGGCGGCTGTGTTTGAGATGGGCGGCGTCCCATTCTTCCCAGCTTGGGGCGCTGGTCTGGAAGGAGGCGTTGCCGGTGGCCAGGCCGTCCTCGTAGATGGCCCTGACGGCGGGCCAATGTTCGGGCAGGAGGGGGAGGATTTCCATGTTCTTTCTTTTGAGGTTTTAAGGTAAGAATTTTTTTGTCATACGCCTTTGCGTAAGGCTTCGGCATAAGCATTGGGCAGGCGGCTTTCCTCTACGGCCCTGGCGGCTTTTTCTATATCGTAGTCAAAGCGGATAAATTCAACCTGGATACTGCCGTTGTCGGTGGTGCTGCTGTGGTCGTTGATGTGCAGCAACACGTACCCGCCTCGCGGATCGCCGTCTTTGGGCTTGCCGACGGAGCCGATGTTGATGGCGTGGCGGAAGTGATCCCGGCCATCGGTGCCATCGTTGAGGGCACGGTGGTAGGGTTTATGGGTGTGGCCGAAACACATAATATCGGCATCCGCATCGTGCATGATGCGGAGCATGGATTTTTCTTCGCGGTCTTCAAACAGGTATTCGTTGATCCTTCTCGGACTGCCATGGACCAGCAGCAGGTTGAGCTTATCGTTGTTCAACTGGAATTCGACTTTGATATGGGCAGGTAATGTGCGGAGGTAGGCGCGTTCCTCGTCTTTGACGATCTCATTGGTGAAGGAGATGGAGACAGCACCGTTGGCTTTCTCATCGTCCGTCTTGTAGGCGCAGCCGCAATCGTCGCTGTGGCGGCCGATGCCGAAGTCGTAGTT
Organism: Puia dinghuensis; assembly: GCA_026225275.1. Lineage (GTDB taxonomy): Bacteria > Bacteroidota > Bacteroidia > Chitinophagales > Chitinophagaceae > Puia > Puia dinghuensis_B. The sequence goes on along the minus strand of JAMFSL010000332.1, from coordinate 17,224 downwards.
GCCGGCGATGGTGGGGATGCCACGTTTGCGGATTTCGTTAATGACTTCGTTGGGCCAGATATTGTAGCCGACGAGGTCGCCGAGGCAGTATATCGCATCAGTTTGTCGGGTATCTACGTCCTCAAAAAAGGATTCCAGGGCTGGTAGGTTGGCGTGGATGTCGGAGAATAGGGCGATTTTCATGTTATTGTGTGAAGGCGGTGGATGAATAATATTTCTTTCTGAGCCAGAAGGCGACATTGACCAGGGCAATCAAGGCAGGGACTTCGACCAGGGGACCGATGACACCGGCGAATGCCTGGCCGGAATTAATCCCGAAGACCCCGATGGCGACGGCGATGGCCAGCTCGAAGTTGTTGCCGGCTGCGGTGAAGGATAGGGCGGCATTCTGGGAATAGTCCGCGCCCAGGGATTTTCCAAAGAAGAAGGTGATCAGGAACATAAGGGTAAAATAGATCACGAGCGGGATAGCGATGCGCACGACGTCGAAAGGGATGGTGACGATCAGTTGTCCCTTCAGACTGAACATGACGACGATGGTAAAGAGCAGGGCGATCAGGGTAATGGGACTGATGGCCGGGATAAATTTCGTCTCGTACCATTCCCTGCCTTTGGCTTTCTGGAGCGCGTAACGAGTCAGGAAGCCGGCGGCGAAGGGGATTCCCAGGTAGACCAGGACGCTGCGGGCGATCTGGCCAATGCTGATATGTATGGCGAGACTTTTGAGCCCGAAGTAAGGGGGCAGGATAGTGATAAAGAGCCACGCAAAAACGCTGTAGAAAAGGACCTGGAAGATACTGTTGAGGGCGACCAGGCCGGCAGCGTATTCCCGGTTGCCTTCGGCCAATTCATTCCAGACAATGACCATGGCGATGCACCGGGCAATCCCGATCATAATCAGGCCAACCATGTATTCGGGCTTGTCGCGCAGAAAGACGATGGCGAGGATGAACATGAGGATGGGCCCGATGATCCAATTCATGACCAGGGACAGGGTGAGGACTTTTGTATTTTGGAAGACCTTGCCCAATTGTTCGTATCTGACTTTGGCCAGCGGCGGGTACATCATCAGGATCAGGCCGATGGCGATGGGGATATTGGTGGTACCGGATTGGAAGCTGTTGACGAAGTTGGAGGTGTCAGGGATGAAATATCCCAGGCCGACGCCAATAGCCATCGCCACGAAGATCCAAAGGGTGAGGTAACGGTCGAGGAAACTGAGTTTCTTGCGTTCGGCGGGGTTGCAGTTGTTTGCGCTCATGTAGTGTTGATCTTATGGCAGGGGGGACACGGGGCCTCCCCTGTCGTGATGTTATTGGCAGCAGTCGGGACCGCAGCAGGACTTGGCCGTCGCTGGCTTTTGAGCGAAAACGGTGACGCTGTAGATGCCGGTGCCGGATTGTTTGAATTGGGTGATCTCTTCTGTGCTGAGGTATTGGGCGAGTACGTCGTCGGGGACGATGATGGGTTTTTCTTTTTGGAGGGTGATGCCGGTAAAGCCGGTAGTCTCTATCAGGTCCAGGTATTCGCTCTTCTGGATGGCGCCGGCGACACAGCCGGCATACATTTCGGCAGCCTGTTGGATTTTTTCGGGTAATTCCCCGACCAGGACGATATCGGAAATACTGAAATGACCGCCGGGCTTCAGGACGCGATGTATCTCCTGGAAAACGCCTTGTTTGTTGGGGACGAGGTTGAGGACGCAGTTGGAGACGATGACGTCGGCGATGTTTGCGGTGACGGGCATCTTTTCAATGTCCCCCTGACGGAACTCGACATTGTTGTAGCCTAATTTGTCGACGTTGGCACGGGCCTTCTCGATCATGGCGGGGGTAAAGTCGATGCCAATAACCCGACCGGACTCACCGACCTCCTTCCTGGCGATAAAACAGTCGTTGCCGGCGCCGGAGCCGAGGTCGATAACGGTGTTGCCGGGTTTGATCTGTGCGAATTGGGTGGGTAGACCACAGCCCAGACCCAGGTCAGCGTCGGGGTTGTAGCCTTCAAGGGTGCTGTAGTCGTCGGTCATTATATTGGCCGTTTCGATGGAGCAGCAGCTGGCGCCGCAGCAGGAGGCCTGGTTGTCATCTTTGTCGTGTAGGGCGATTTCGCTGTATTTCTGGCGCACCATTTCTTTGATTTGTTCGGTCGTTTCCATGACGTATATATTTTAGGTGTGAATGATGGATTTATTGTAGCCAATAGCCGATAGGGCTGGCATCCTGGACAAAGGTTTTTATCTGTTGTTCGATCTCGTCCCGGACTTCGCGGGTACGCTGTAGAACCTCTTCGCGGGTGCCGGTGAAAGAGGAGGGATCTTTGAACGACCAGGGGATGCGCTTGACATTACCGGGGAAGAGGGGACAGCGTTCGGCGGCTTCTTTGTCGCAGACGGTGATCACTGCATTGTACAGCCGGCCTTGCTGGAAAAGATCAAAGACGGCCTGGGTGGGCTTGCCGGTCAGGTCGATACCGACTTCCTGCATCACGGCGACGACGTTGGGATTTAGGGTGCCGGGTTCGAGGCCGGCGCTTTCGGCTTCAAACAGATCGCCGCCGTATTTTTTCAGGAAGGCTTCGGCCATCTGGCTGCGGGCGGAATTGTGGATGCAGACGAACAAAATTTTGTGTGTGGTGTCCGGCATAGTGTTGTATTTTAATATTGCTATATTACGATAATTCTGTTCAAAAAAAATCAGCAACAGTTGTCTTCCGGGTTTACGTCCTTGAAAAAGGTATTGAACAGGTCTTTATATTGCTTCCAGACTTTAGGGTTGATGCAATAGGACACGCTGGTTCCTTCAATAGTACCTTGTATAATCCCGACATTCTTTAATTCTTTCAAGTGTTGAGAGGTGGTGGGTTGGGCGAGGCCGAGTTCTTCCACCAATCCCCCGGTGACGCAAGCGTTCTTTTTAACCAAATATTGCAGAATGGCAACTCTGGCTGGGTGAGCTATCGCTTTGGCCATATTGGCTATGTCGTTCTGCTGTTTGGTGAAAAGGTCTGTTTTTGTAGCGCCCATCGTTTAGATCTTGTTATTGCAATATTACAATTAAGCTGGAATTCAGCAAAATTATTTTTGAATCATTTGCAATGGAGATGAAAGTCGGCCCGGTAAAAAGAAATAGGTAGCTTAAAAGAATTACTTATATTTTTTCCTGGGATTTCTGGCCATATGAAACACCGATACAACCCGAACCGAATTGGTCTTCTTGTCAATCCTATAAATAACCAGGAATGGGAAGGTCTTCACCTTACGAATGCGCCAACATAACCTGCTTGTTCACCGGAACTATTTTCTCCAGGTAATGATAGGGATAGCAGTTCGACAGGACAACAAGTGCGAAATCGCTGTCCGGATTTATCATCAGGGAAGCGCCAAAGCCACCGGTACCTCCGTTAAGGCTTCTAATGCGAATCTGCTTGTCCTTAGGGATAAATATGTTCTCCATCCATCCCAACAAACTTTTGACATTTGCATCCGATGCAAAGTTTTCGTTTGCCTGGTACTGGCAAGCAGCCGAAGAGCGGTCGAGTTGCCAGAGCGCAAATGTCATAAGATCCTTAGCGGTCGAGATGATGCCAAGCGCACCCTCGTAGATGCCCGCATCCCAATGTGCGCAGAATTTCCCGTCCTTATCGATGCCCCGAACAAGGGGGGTGTTGAGGATGTTGCGGTCATAGGAGGACTGGCTCATGCCCACCTGTTTGAAGACTCTTTCCGAGACAATGGCAGGAAACGGTTTTCCTTCAATTCGGGAGATGATATAGCTTAAGAGGCTCATGCCCAGGTTGGAATATTGAAACTTTTCTCCCGGAACATTGTCCAATTTGAGGAGGGTTGGAAAATAGTGAGCAAAATGTTCTTCCCGACAGCAGGCATAGGGATTCTCCTCCTGATAGTTCGGCTGTTCGTAGAAGTTGTGCGGAAGTCGTTGGATGCCTGAAGTATGTTGTGCCAAATGCTTTAAGATAATCGGAGGACTACCTAGCATCGGAAAAGGAAGAAATGGTTGGATAGGGTCATCTATGCCAACTTTTCCTTCGAGCACTAATTGCGCCAGAATATTGCCGGTAAAGACTTTGGTTATCGATCCGATTTCGAACGCGAAATCAGCGTTGTCTAAGGTTTGGATGCCGCCTTGGCCTTTCAGTAGTCCGAAATACTCCGTTTTGCCCTGTTTGCTGAAGGATATGGACAATTGGGTTTGATCGGGGAAATCTTTAAGGGCAACTATGTAGTCTTGTGTTATATCCGGCTGCGTCATGAGTTTAAGCTTACCGTTATGGTTCGTCAGGCTTTGAAAGTATGCTTTTGTTCGGTGATCTGACTGTATGGCTGTGTACAAATAAGAAAGGCTCACATTGCTGTGAACCTTTGCTTTGCGGACTGGACGGGACTCGAACCCGCGACCTCCGCCGTGACAGGGCGGCATTCTAACCAACTGAACTACCAATCCAACCTCCGGATTTCGCGGGGACCGACGGGGCTTGAAATCAGGACCCATGCGGCTTGCCGGGCTTTTGAGGCGCGACAGATGCGAAATTTTCGGGATGGCAAAGATAGGGGATTTTCGATTTTCTCCAACGAATTGTAACAAAACTTTTTATAAAAAGCTAAGAACCTTAATTTTACACACTCATACCGGTGGGCCGCAGGCACACTGGCCGAAGGCCCATCATTAGCCCAATACCGGGAATGGGCTATTTTCGGAGCAACCCATTCCCGGTAATAAATCAATTATGCCTCAAGCCAAAAATCGTCAGTTCCTGGATTTCGAGAAACCTATCAAAGAGTTATTTGATGAGATCGAAAAGCTCAAGCAGACTGCCGAGAAGACCAAGGTGGACCTCAGCGATTCCATCCGGAAACTGGAAGATCAGGTCATCCAAAAGCGCCGGGATATCACCCAGAACCTCACGGCATGGCAAAAGGTTCAGCTGAGCCGCCACCCCGACCGTCCCTATACTTTTAAGTATATCGACAAGATGTGTACGAACTTTGTCGAACTATACGGCGACCGGAACGTCAAAGACGATAAGGCTATGGTAGGCGGATTCGCCCAACTGGACGGCCGTACGGTCATGATGATCGGCCAGCAAAAAGGCACCAATACCAAGCTGCGGCAACTTCGGAATTTCGGCATGGCCAACCCTGAAGGATACCGGAAAGCCCTCAGACTGATGAAGCTGGCCGAAAAATTTGATAAACCGGTCATCACTCTGATCGACACTCCGGGAGCCTATCCCGGCATGGAAGCCGAGGAACGCGGCCAGGGGGAAGCGATCGCCCGTAACATTTATGAAATGATGCGGCTGAAAGTACCTGTTATCTGCGTCATCATCGGCGAAGGCGCCTCGGGCGGAGCCCTTGGTATCGGAGTAGGCGATAGAGTATATATGCTGGAAAACAGCTGGTATACGGTCATCTCACCCGAAAACTGCAGCTCAATCCTCTGGCGGAGCTGGGACCAAAAGGAGAAAGCCGCGGAAGAACTGCGGCTGACCCCTGACCACATGCACAAATTCGGTCTGATCGATAGCATCATCCCCGAACCACTCGGCGGAGCCCATTGGGATTATGCGGAAGCAGCCAATTTATTGAGACCTAAGCTGGTCGAGACCATTACGGAGCTCATCCAGTATACTCCCCAGGAACGTATCGAGAGGCGGATCGAGAAGTTCGGCAAGATGGGCTTCTGGAACGAGGTGCCGGCCTGACGTCAGGAGACGTAAAGCACTGAAAAAACCGTTCCCGAAGCATGGACAGGCCATTAGAACCTATTTATCTCATCCATCAACTTCAAATAAATGTCACTTAGGGAAACACTCCATGGAACCGGAGTCGCTTTGATTACACCTTTTCAGTCGAATACCAGCGTCGATTACACCGCGCTGGGAAAAGTCATCGATTTCGTCATTGCCGGCGGCGTGGAATATCTCGTCACGCTGGGAACTACCGGGGAAACGCCGACCCTGTCTAAAGAAGAAAAGAAAGAGATTGCCCTGTTTACCTATGAAAAAGTCGCCGGGAGAGTGCCTGTCGTAGTAGGTATCGGTGGGAATAATACGGCCGAACTCCTGCAGGAACTGGCCTCCTTTCCACTGGACAAGGCCACTGCCGTGCTGAGCGCCAGTCCCTATTACAGCAAACCATCACAAGAAGGTCTGTTCCTCCATTACAAAGCCCTGGCGGAAGCATCGCCGAAACCGTTGTTGTTATATAACGTTCCCGGTCGGACGGGCAGAAATCTCTCTGCCGCTACCACGATCCGCCTGGCCCGCGAAGTCAAAAACGTTGCCGGCATCAAAGAAGCCAGCGGCGATATGGCCCAATGCATGGAGATCCTCCGCGACAAACCCGATGATTTCCTGGTGGTCAGCGGCGACGATGCCCTGGCCTTCCCTCAGATTGCCTGCGGGATGGAAGGGGTCATCAGTGTAGCGGCCAACGGATTCCCTAAACCGTTCAGCGATATGGTCAGGCTGGCCCTGAAAGGAGACCTGAAAGGCGCCAAGACGCTGAATGACCGGCTGATAGCGGCCTATGAGCTTATGTTTGCCGAAAATAACCCCGCAGGGATCAAGGCTGCGATGGTGGAACAGGGTTTGATCGGCAATTATGTTCGCTTGCCGCTCGTCCCGCTGAGCGATGGATTACATGCAAAGATGAAAGCGTATCTCGGCAAATAAGGATATGTTGGGGAAATAGGCCAGGGATAATTGTGACAGCCATCGTGGCAACCGGGTGCCGTAACCATGCCGTTTGTATGGTATCAGCACATACATACAAACAGGCAGCTCATGAACAAACAGGCGTCAATTCCAAAAAGACCTGGACAAAGGATCCTTATTGCTATAGGCATACTGGTGGTCATACTTGTAGCAGGATATTTTGTGGCCAATTCAATCATTCATAAAAAGGTGGACGAAGCCCTGCAGGCTTTACCCCCGTCCCTTAAGGTCACTTACACCAGCCTGCATCCCAGTTTATTGCGGGGGGCGCTGGTCATCGACGGGCTGGAAGTTCACTTTGCCCCGGAAGAAGGGCATGCACACGATCTGTCCGTCAAAACGCTCACGATCGGCGGAATACGCTTCCTGGAATTGCTGAAGGACCATCGGCTGCACGTACGAAATATCGATATGGACGGGGTGACGGCCCACCTCGACGGGTACCTGCTAAAAAAGAATCAACCGATGCCGGAGATGCAGGCCCCGCCTTTCAACGAGGCGCTGATCGGCCGGATAAAAGTGACGGGATTGAACGTGACGGAACAGGGACATGAAAAGAAAAGTTTCTCGATGGAAGGAAGCCTGGAGGTGGACTCGGTGGCGCTGGCAGGGCCGGGGAAAGGCCGGCTTAGCATCGGAGGACTGCGGTTCGTGGCCGAAAAGGCGAGTTATGTCATTCCGGACGTGGATGAGGTGGCACACCTGGTGCATTTGGAGATCGACAGCAGGAAGAGCCTCCTGCGGCTGGATACACTCCGGATCAGGCCGACGATGGACCGGGAGGCGATAGGGCGCGCAAAAGGCCACCAGGTGGATGTTTTCACCTCTATGAGCCACGGAATCTCTATCGACAAGCTCGATGTAATGGCGCTGATGCAACATCGGCTGACTGCCGACCGGATCGAGATCGGCGGGAATGACGTGCATGTGTTCCGCGACCGGCGGCTACCGCTGCCATCCGGCGAGAAGGCCATGCCGGCGGATGGGCTGAGGACCATGTCTATCACGCTCCGGGTGAGAACGATGAAGCTGGGGCCGACATTTTTCGAGTATGAGGAATTTCCTAAAAAAGGTGATAAAACGGGAGCTATGAAGATCTATCACCTGACCGGGACGATCGCGCCGCTGATCAATAAACCCGTAGAGGGCGATCCGGCTTATATAAAGATGACGACGGAAGGCTCGCTGATGAACTCGGGATCGGTGACGGCAACAACCATGCTACCTCTGCATAAAGGCGATCCTTACAAAGTCGAAGGCGCATTTCATGACCTGGATGTGACGAAGCTCAATGACCCGGCGGAAAACCTGGGCGGGCTGCACCTGGAATCGGGCATGCTGAATAGCCTCCAGTTTTGGTTCGAGATGAACGATGAAAAAGCTACCGGCCATATCCTGGGCGAATATCATGATCTGGTAGTAGACAAACTGAAAGAAACAGGCGGAAGCAAAATAGATAAAACGAAGTCCTTTGCGCTGAAAAAGTTTATCATCCCCAAAGACAAGGATAAATCTCTGCCGGAGTCGAAGCGTACGGGAAAGGTGGATTATAAAAGGGATAAGGAAAGGGAATTTTCTTACTATCTCCTACACTCGCTGCTGGTGGGCGTCAAGTCGAGCTTTTCGCTCGGGTTCCTGTTGCCGGGATAGTACGCGGCGCAGGATGCGTTCATACCTTATACGTCACCCCTTCGAGGGCCAATTCGGTATTGAGGAAGATTTCCCGGGCCTCGGTTTCGAACGAATGTAATTTCTCGTATTTGGAGCTGAAATGACCGATGAGCAAGCGTTGTACTCCGGCCTCGCGGGCAATGGTAGCGGCCTGGGTGGTCGTACTGTGAAAGCGCTTGCCGGCCTGAACTTCCAGGTCTTTTAGGTAAGTGGTCTCATGATACAGGATATCGACGCCCCGGACGCTGTCGGCGATGCGCGGATCAAACAGCGTGTCGGCGGTATAAGCATAAGATCTTGCTTTGTTGGCCGGCTCGGTGACGGATTGGTTTTCCACCAGCACTCCATCCTTTCTCAGGTAACTCTCCCCCCATTTGAGCCGGTCGAAAAAGGAGGAAGGAACTTCATTCTGCCGCGCTTTTTCGGGATTGACCCGGCGGAAAGGCCGGACCTCCCGGAAGATAAAGCCCCAGCATTCGATGCGGTGAAAGACGGGAAAACAGCTGACTTCGAACCGGGTTTCACGGATAATGACGTTCGAGCCATCAAGCGCATGAAAATGTAAAGGATAGGGAAGATGGATATCGGCTACCTTGAGCTGCATTCCGATGATCTCTTCCAACGGAGCAGGGGCATGGAGATGAAGATCCTGCGTACGCCCCAGCAGACCCATGCTGGTCAGCAGCCCGATCAGCCCGAAGTAATGATCGCCGTGAAGGTGGGAAATGAAGATATAATTGATCTTACTACGGCGGATCTTGTATTTGGCCATCTGCATCTGGGTGCCCTCGCCGCAGTCGACCAGGAAGATCTGGTCCTCCATCGTGACCACCTGGGCGGTCGGATGACGATCAAAAGCCGGGAGAGCGGAATTGTTGCCTAAAATAGTGACAGCCAGCATTACTCGATTTTATTTTATTATATCCGGGTAGAGACGGTACGGTTGTCGCAGGGTAACAGCGAATATAGGAGTAACGTCCATTAAAAGCGCCGAATTGTGTGTAAAATATTTCCAATATAGGGAATCGGGTCGCGAAGATCCCGGCCGACCAGATTGGGGTCAGAGTAAATAAACCCGGAAATTGTTCGGCATTATCGAACTTCCCAAACCACCGGTTGTTAGAGTTCGTATGTATAAGTCTCCGGCATCGCTATCCTGGCGGGCAAATTCGGCAACATTTTTTGAAGCAGGTATCTGATATCCGCTGACATTGAGGATTTTTTTAGTTTACGGGGCTGACGTTCTGTCTTGTTGTCCTGTTCAGGCGCGTCAACCGTGCAGGAGTATTTCAGTTCGGCTGAAAGGCTGGCAGGAGCGAGGAAATCATCGGGTCAGGGCTATGACCACAGGTCCGGCGAAGAGTGGGCGGAAGGACGGATAGTAGAACGGATGAGTGATGGGGTGGTGCAGACCGAAAGAGGACGGAGACGGACGGAAAAGGTGGGAGCAGGCTCCAAAGAGGAGGGAACGGCGATCCGGACCTTCGCTGGGTCACGGGGCGCGGGCGGGTTGGGAGGCGAACTGAAGCCAGCGTGCGGCGGGCTACAAGTCAGGCCCATTCAGCAATTCCCTTTCCACCTCTTCCAGTTGTACGATATCCCAGGCTTCGCTTTCAGTGGGGGTAACGTTCATCAGTTCGAGAAAACCTTCATCTTCCAGATATTTCTCCACCTCCGGGGTGAGTTCGCAGATAACAAAGGAAGCGCTGTTGTCATAAAATGCCTGCTGAATCTTTACCAGGGATTCCGCAGCAGCTTCCTCCACCTCCGGGATGTCTTTTAAAATGAAGACCACGTTCTTGACTTCCAGGCCGATTATCGGCAGGAGGACCTTTTCCAGGTCTTCTGTCATATTAGCAGCAAGAACAGGTTCAAGGATGGTAATGGCATGAAATTTTTCTCTGGTATCAATTTTGACTTGCATAAATACACTTAAAGGTTATTAACGGCCGTTAATAAAGAGGGAAAACAGAAGTCAAAAATATTCGTTATTATTGTATAAAGCTCAATTACTTAAAAATGGATAACAATTTTTCAGCCCAGGTAAAGGAGATCATATCATTCAGCAGGGAGGAAGCTTTGCGTCTGGGGAACGATTTTATCGGTACGGAGCACTTATTGCTGGGTTTGATTCGTGAGGGTGATAATACAGCTGTCCGCATTTTGAAGAGTTTCAATGTTGACCTGTATGAATTACGGAAAGAGGTGGAAATGGCAGTAAAGGATAAGACCGGTAAAAACATCGCTAATATCAATAGTCTGCCGCTGACTAAACAGGCGGAGAAAGTGATAAGAGTGACGGTTCTGGAGGCCAAAGCTTTGAAAAGTCCTACTGTAGAGACGGAACATTTAATGCTCTCGATCCTGAAGAACAAAGAAAATATAGCTACGCAAATCCTAAATCAGTTTGATGTGGACTACGATTTATTCAGAAATGAACTAGGCGTTGTGAAAAGCAATGACGTTCGCAGCGAATATGCGGAAGAAAACGACGACGATTTTGATGAAGAAAAGAAATATTCCCAGCAGAAAGCCCGTGCAGCCGGTAATGCCAAGAGCAAAACCCCTGTATTGGATAATTTCGGCCGGGATATCACCCGTCTCGCGGAGATGGGCGCCCTGGACCCGATCGTAGGCAGGGAAGAGGAGATCGAGCGCGTTTCGCAGATTCTGTCGCGGCGTAAAAAGAACAACCCTATTCTGATCGGCGAACCCGGTGTAGGCAAGACGGCTATCGTCGAAGGCCTTGCGCTGCGGATCGTACAACGGAAAGTATCGCGGGTACTATTCGATAAAAGAGTCATTTCCCTGGATCTGGCTGCCCTGGTGGCCGGTACCAAATACCGCGGCCAGTTTGAAGAACGCATGAAAGCGATCATGAACGAACTGGAGAAGAACCGCGATGTCATCCTCTTCATCGATGAGATCCATACCATAGTCGGAGCAGGCGGTGCCAGCGGATCACTCGATGCATCTAACATTTTCAAACCTGCACTGGCCCGTGGCGAACTGCAGTGCATCGGAGCCTCGACACTGGACGAATACCGGATGTATATCGAGAAGGACGGTGCTTTGGATCGTCGTTTCCAGAAAGTAATGATTGATCCCCCCAGCGTGGACGAGACCATTCAGATCCTGAATAATATTAAGTCGAAGTATGAGGATTACCACAATGTCACCTATTCTGACGACGCTATCGACGCCTGCGTCAAGCTCAGCGACCGTTATATGACGGACCGCCTGCTGCCTGATAAAGCCATCGATGTGCTGGATGAAGTAGGAGCACGGGTACACCTTAAAAATATCAACGTTCCCCAGAATATCGTCGATCTCGAAAAGAAGATCGAAGATGTGAAGAACGAGAAGAACAAAGTGGTGAAGAGCCAGAAGTTCGAAGAAGCTGCCAGCCTGCGTGACACGGAAAAGAGATTGCAGGAAGAGCTGGAAAAGGCCAAGGCAGAATGGGAAGAAGAAAGCAAACACAAGCGCTACCCCATCGATGAGGAAAATATCGCTGAAGTGGTCAGTATGATGACGGGCATCCCGGTAAAACGGATGGTGCAGGCAGAAACGGAGAAGCTTCGCAATATGTCCGTCGACATGCGCGGTATGGTAGTTGGACAGGATGACGCTATCCTCAAGGTTGTAAAGGCCATTCAGCGTAACCGCGTTGGCTTAAAGGATCCCAAGAAGCCGATAGGTACCTTCATCTTCCTCGGCCCTACAGGTGTCGGAAAGACGGAACTGGCCAGGGCTCTTGCCCGCTATATGTTCGACTCAGAAGAATCCCTGATCCGGATCGATATGAGCGAATACATGGAGAAATTCACTGTGAGCCGGTTGATCGGCGCACCTCCGGGGTATGTCGGATATGAAGAGGGAGGCCAACTGACGGAACGAGTCCGCCGCAAGCCTTACTCGGTGATCCTGCTGGACGAAATCGAAAAAGCCCATCCGGATATCTATAACATCCTGCTGCAGGTGCTGGACGACGGTCAATTGACCGACGGTCTTGGCCGGAAGGTGGACTTCAAAAACACGCTGATCATCATGACCTCCAATATCGGTGTACGGCAGTTGAAGGATTTTGGTGATGGCGTCGGTTTTGCTACCGCGGCCCGTACCCAGAATGCGGATGAAAACAACAAGGCCGTGATCGAAAAGGCTTTAAAGAGGACCTTCAGCCCCGAGTTCCTAAATAGGATCGACGACGTAGTCATCTTTAACTCGCTGGATAAGGGACATATCTTCCAGATCATCGATATCCTGATGAAGGGAGTACTAAAAAGGCTGAATAACCTGGGATTCACCCTGGAACTGACGGAAGAAGCCAAAAACTTCATCGCAGACAAGGGCTATGACGCGCAGTTCGGGGCCAGGCCGCTCCACAGGGCCATCCAGAAATACCTGGAAGATCCCCTGGCGGAGGAGATCCTGAATATGAATATCAAGAATGGGGATGTGCTGGTTGCAGACCTGGATAAGGAGCTTTCGAAGATCAAATTTTCCCTGAAGGAAAAGACGAAAGAGAAGTCTGAAGCGTAATTTAAATGTTCATTATACAAAAAATGGGTCGTCTCTTTGAGGCGGCCTTTTTTTTATGCATTTTTGTGACGGCATGGAACAACCAAAAAAGATCATCATCACTATTGACGGGTGGAGTTCGTGTGGCAAAAGTACGCTTGCGAAACAACTGGCCAAGGAACTCAACTATGTCTATATCGACAGCGGAGCCATGTACCGGGCTATCACGCTGTATTTTCTCCGGCATCATATCGACTGGACTATCTCAACGGCAGTGAATGAGGCGTTAAGGCACATCAAACTGGAATTCGTGGCCAACCACAAAAACGGGCAGACGGAGATGTGGCTGAATGGGGAGAATGTCGAATATGTGATCCGTGACCTGGTGATCGCCGAAAAGGTGAGCGAGGTTGCGGCGGTGAAAGAGGTCAGGGATTTTGCTGTGGCCCGGCAGCAGGACATGGGAAAGGCCAAGGGGATCGTGATGGACGGGCGGGATATCGGAACTGTCGTTTTCCCCCATGCGGAGTTGAAGATCTTCATGACGGCGGACGAGGCCGTGCGGGTCCAGCGACGATTCAAAGAGCTTTATGAGAAGAATCCCAATATTACCCTGGCGGAGGTGAAACAGAACCTGACGCATCGCGATTATATCGACTCGCACCGGGCCATCAGCCCGTTAAGACAGGCAGAGGATGCGATTGTGCTGGATAATTCGCATTTGACGATGAAGCAGCAGTTGGTGATTGCGGAAAAGTGGGTTGCCGACAGGATGAAATAAGAAACCCGCCTGACGGCGGGTTTCCTGTGTTGGACAATATGTTTCTAGCGGAGGAACAGTAATTCGCGATACTTGGACAGGACCCATTCCTTATCATCGATCAGCAGTTCCAGCTTGTCGACATGATAGCGGATCTCGTCGAAGAAAGGCTCTTTCACCTGGCTGTTGTATTCGATGGCCCTGGTGCGGAGGTCGCTGACATTGTTGGCGATCTTGCGCGCCTCGATCATCTTGCCGACCAGTTCGCTGACCTTACCGATATGCTCGGAAATTTTCTCGAGGATCTGCTGCTGATTGGAATAGGCGCTTGCCGGGAGGCCGAGGTCTTTCAGTCCCTTGATATTCTGAATCAGGATGTTCTGATACTTGATGGCCGGGGGGAGGATATGGCTGGTGGCCAACTCGCCCATAATGCGCGCTTCGATCTGTACTCGTTTGACATATTTTTCGAGCTCGATCTCGTGCCGGGCTTCCAACTCGATATGGGTATAGACACCATTGACCTCGAACAGGTGCTTGGCCTTTTCGGTGATCATTGCATCCAGTGCCAGCGGAGTGGTACGGACATTAGGCAGACCGCGTCTTTCTGCTTCATGATGCCATTCGTCGCTGTAACCGTCGCCTTCGAACAGCACTTTTTCGCTGCTGACGATATATTCACGGATCACATGCATGATGGCAATTTCCTTCTTGTCGCCTTTTTCGATCAGGCTGTCGACATCCTTCTTGAATTTCTTCAGGGTTTCTGCCACGATCGAGTTGAGGGCGATCATTGCATTGGCGCAGTTAGCGCTGGAGCCGACGGCGCGGAACTCAAATTTATTACCGGTGAAGGCAAAGGGAGAAGTCCGGTTACGGTCGGTATTGTCCAACAGCAGTTCGGGAATGCTGCGGTGGAGATCCAGTTTGAGGATGGCTTCGTCCTGCTCGTCGAATTTATCGCCGACTCTCTCCTTGACATCAGCCAGCACCTTGCTGAGGTATTCACCGATAAAGACGGAGATGATAGCAGGAGGGGCTTCGTTGGCGCCCAGGCGGAAATCATTACCGGCGGAGGCGATAGCTGCACGCAGGACATCAGCATAATCATGCACTGCCTTGATCGTGTTGACGAAGAAGGTCAGGAACATGAGGTTGGTCTTCGGCGTTTTGCCGGGGGCCAGGAGGTTGACACCGGTGTCGGTAGCCATGCTCCAGTTATTATGCTTACCACTTCCGTTGATGCCGGCGAAAGGCTTTTCATGGAGCAGGACCCGCAGTTTGTGGCGACGGGCAACGCGATCCATGATATCCATCAGGAGAATATTGTGATCGACGGCTACGCTGACTTCTTCGAAGATGGGGGCGCACTCGAACTGGGCGGGAGCGACTTCATTGTGGCGTGTACGGAGGGGAATGCCTAATTTATACGCTTCCTGTTCGTAGTCGCGCATAAAGGCATAGACCCTTTCCGGGATGCTGCCGAAATAATGGTCTTCGAGCTGCTGACCTTTGGCGGGAGCGTGACCGAAAACTGTGCGGCCGCTCATGACCAGGTCAGGGCGGGCATTGAACAGACCTTCGTCGACGACGAAATATTCCTGTTCCCAGCCCAGGGTAGGCGTGACCTTGGTGACGTTCTTATCGAAATAATGGCAGACCTCTACGGCAGCTTTGTCGAGAGCCGCCACGGCCTTCAGCAGGGGCGCCTTATAATCCAGAGATTCACCGGTATAGGAAACAAAGATCGTAGGGATACAGAGCGTTTTGCCGGCTCCGATCTCCATCACAAAAGCAGGGGAGGATGGGTCCCAGGCCGTGTAGCCACGAGCCTCAAAAGTAGCCCTCAGACCGCCGCTGGGGAAGGAAGATGCATCGGGCTCCTGCTGGATCAGCGCAGCGCCGTCGAATTCTTCAATGGCGGTACCATCGCTCTTTATCGTAAAAAAGGAATCATGCTTTTCGGCAGTAGTGCCAGTTAGCGGCTGGAACCAGTGAGTGAAGTGTGTAACGCCTTTCGCTTCCGACCATTGGCGCATGCCGGAGGCGATCTGGTTGGCGACGGCGCGGTCAATCTTCTTACCGTTCCGGATGGATGCCTGCAAGCTCTTGTATGCTTCATCGCTGAGGAATTCACGAGCAGTTTTCAGGGTGAAAACGTTCTCGCCAAAAATGGCGGTTATTTTAGCGGCACCAGGTATCATGCTCTCGGTTGTGGTGGTTAGATTGTCAATAGCTTTAAATCGTAATGATGACATTGCTGTAAAAATTTAAAGCGAAACTAAAGGATTGCCGGATATTAAACAATTTTTTGGGTACCAGTGGTCAAAAATGGAGAATTGACAATAAATTATCCACAAAAGCTGCCTGCGCCTCGAAATTGGGGGTGATTTTGGTAAGGTTTTTTAGGATATTAAAAATTTTAATTTATTCGATATTTTGATATAGATCGGGATCGGTATTGCCAGGTGGGTTGGGATCCGGCAGCCAGGCAGCCAGGTGCTGGTTCAGCCGACGGAGCGGGGGCCAGAAAGCGAGGGAGTGGAGGAAGGGCGCCAGCAGGAAAGGGAGATATAGGCTGCGGTAGCGGACGATTGCGCCGGCGAAGGGGACGATGGTGCCGACCATCAGCATGCCCAAAAGAGAGAAAATGATGCAGCAGCGGGAGAAGGCCAGGATGGGCGTAGGTAGCGGTGGAGACATGCGGGGTTTTAGGGGCTGGGTAGAGTGCTGGGCTATGGCGGCCAGGACTACGGCCCAGATGAGCAACAGCTCGATGGAGAAGGCCAGGTATATCGGTTGGCCACCCGTTCCAGGGAGCGGTTCGAACAGCCCATTGAGGGCGGCAGCCGGGAGGACATGCAGCAGGCTATTCCATGATCCGTCGAGTGTCGGGAGGTATAACCTGGAGTGTCCCGGGAGCGCCTGGAATTCGGCCTGAGAATGGGTCAGCATATGGGGTAGCAAAGCCGAAAGGCCGGGAACGGACACGATGAGCCCCAGCATGGCGACGCAGGCGCCGGAAAAAAGCAGGGTCTGGCGGCGGGATAGCGGATGCTCGGTCAGCCACCAGGCGAGGAGAGAGGGGATGAGGAGGGCGGCGACGGTGGTCCGGAAATAGATGATGACAAGAAAGCAGCAGACCGCGTAGAGGCGTGAGCGGATACGGGGGGCGGCCGGGGCGAGAGGTGCGGAAGGGAAGAGGACGTTCGATGGAACGGCCGATTTCAGAAGCGCCAGCCTTGCCGCGCGGGATGGAGTGAATGCGCGGTCGAGCCAATAGAAAAGAAATCCCAGTAACATATACAGCAGCGCTTCGCGGTGAATGCAGGACGACCAGAATAAGGTGGAAGGGAGGATGAAGACGGTGGCGGCGGTCAGGGGGTCGGCGGGAAACCGGCGGCGGAACATCCGATACAGGGCCGTATTGCCTAAAAAAACCGGGAATGCTAACAGCAGGGTATCGATATAGAAATTGTCAAAGGAAAAAAAGTTGAGTATCACCAGGACAAGTTTGATGGCGTTATGCGA
>JAMFSL010000053.1 GCA_026225275.1 Puia dinghuensis | reverse complement strand
CCTTTTTTATCATTTAACTTTGCCCCCTCCAAAATTCTCCTCACCTTTGTCTCCCCACCTGAACTCTCTCCATTCATCACTTAAACAATTAGATATGCCTACTAACCACATCCCCCTCCCCAGCAGCGCACATCTCCACCCCGCAGGCCACCAGCAACTGGAAAAAGCCCCGGACTCGGAAAAGCTCACCGTCACCCTCATCCTTCGCCGCCGCAAGGACAGCGCACCGATGAAGGACCTGGCTTATTTTAAAACCACCCCTGCCTCCGCCCGGCAACATGTCGCACATAAAGACTTCGCCAACACCTACGGAGCGGATGTCGCTGAACTCCAGGCAGTAGAATCGTTTGCCCACTCAAACAACCTAAAAGTAGTCGAGTCGGATGCCGCCCGGCGCAGCGTCAAGATCAGCGGCACCGCCGCGAACATCAACAAGGCCTTCGGTATCGAGCTGCATCATTATAATTCACCATTGGGCCATTATCATGGTCATGAGGGCCCCGCCAACCTCCCGGAAGATATCGCCCCATTCGTAGAGGCCATCATCGGTCTCGATAACCGCCCGGTCCCCGCCAAACATTACCTCGCCGATCCGCCTAATACCAAATCCCTCACCCCACAGGAAGTCGCATCTCTCTATGATTTTCCCACCGGCTCCGGCAGCGGCCAAACCATCGGCATCTATGAAATGGTGACGGGGGATGGCAAACCGGGATATGCAGCGCAGGATATCGCTGCTACCATGGCAGCCTTCGGCGGCAATCTGACTGCGCCCACACCCATCGCTGTCGCTATCGACGGCGAGACCAACACCAACGTATCCGACGGCGAAACCCTACTGGACATCACCGTCAGCAGCGCCATCGCTCAGGGCGCCAAGATCGCCGTCTATTTTACCGTCGGCACCAATCAGGGGATTATCGATGCCCTGCAACGCATGATCCATCCCGGCGCAGGCGATCCGCAGCCCGATGTATTATCTATCAGTTATGGCTGGGGACCAGATGATACCACGGATTTTACCAGCGATGCCGAATATACCCAGATGAGCGCACTATTCCAGGATGCCGCGAATCTGGGCATCACCGTCATGGTCAGCAGCGGCGATACCGGCGCCATGATCATGAGCAAGACAAAGGCTGAGGCCAGCTATCCCGCTACCGATCCATGGGTGACAGCCTGCGGCGGAACGACCATTGGCAATATTGAAGGCGGGAATTTCACCGAATATGTCTGGAACGATACTTTTGGCAATAATCAGCACGGCGCCTCCGGCGGCGGCATCAGCGCGGCCTTTCCTGTCCCGTCATACCAAGACGGATTCAGCATTCCCGTGGCTCTCAGCACCAAAAAGGCAGGCCGGGGCATCCCCGACATCGCCGGTAATGCCAGCGTACTCAGCGGCTATCCCGAATCCCAAGGTGGTCAGACAGGCACTACTGGCGGCACCAGCGCCGTCGCACCCTTGTATGCCGGCCTGATCGCCGTGATCAATGCCAACCTCGGCACAAACGTCGGCTTCATCAATCCTATTCTGTATTCGCTGGCGGCTAGCGCTTTCCGTCCTATTGCTGGCCCTCCCGGCCCTGCCAATAATTCCTTTGGTGAAGTCGTCGGTTACCCCGCGACGAAAGGATGGAATGCCTGTACTGGTTTAGGCAGCGTCATCGGAACGGCCCTGCAGAATGGCCTTGCGGCAGCATTTAAGAAACCTGCGCAAGCGCAGGAGCAAACGCAAACACAAATGCAAACTCAAACTAATACCCATGCAAATTCGACAACCTGATCGAATCACGTTGTTGCAATGTGGGATATGGTGTTTGATGAATCTTCTCAAAATCATGATACAACGCATTCTCCCAATCCCCGTATACCGCATTTGGAAATACGATATACCGCCTTCCCCATTTCTCTCTTAGCCGGTATACCTCATCGTTCCGGGTGGCTGTAGAGGCCTTGTCGAATGCGGCATCCAGATCAATCAGATTGTCTCCCAACAGAGCGACTACATTGTACTTCTTTTCGATAGTATCTCTTCGGGGTTCTTTGCTGGATAGATGACCCGTCTCAAAATAAAAATGGTCCGCATCGATTTGCGGGAATCCCAAATGGCTCATATTCTGCATCGTCTTTTGCAGAACGGCGGTATCCCTGTTCGACACATAGAAAATGGCAATATGCCGATCATTTGCCCAGTTAAAAAATGAAAGGCTCCCGGGCACGGTATCTGCAATGGCGCTGTCACACCAATGTCTCCAACTGGCGGAGTCATAAGTCATGTGATGCTTATATAGCCAAACTTCGTATGCACTATTATCAAGGGCCGTTTCGTCGAGATCCGTGATAACAGCCAGCGGCAGGCCCATTTTTCTTTTCGCTTTTATAGAGTCTGACACATTCTGTTGGGCCAGATTATAGGCTTGCAGACATAAGGCCTTATATTCAGCCGCTTTTTGCTGATACAGGTTGGACATAATATCCATCGAGTCCCCGCCCGAAGGATCGGACGATGCCTGATCCACGGCATTCGCTCCACAGGCAGAGAGGATCACAAATGAAAAGGCTGCGCAAGCCAGGTAAATGACGAAGTATTTCATGATGTATTTTTTCACCTACGTCCAAACCTATAGTACCTCATCCCCACCCATACCGCTACCCCCACATTTACCGCCGCAAAAAATCCGATCACCCAAAGATCGCCGGGAGGAAATTTTTGTTCCGCCGATATCCCATAGAGCAAGAACGCAAACACCAGACTGATCACCGAAATCCAGGCCATGAAAACAGAAAATGTGGGCACAAAGAGAGCCATCCGTCGTATCCCCCACGTCCAATTAAAAAAATACGCCGCTGACACACCATCGGCGGCCCCTTCCGGTCCCGCAGCATATTTTGCCCAAAGTATCCGTGTCCGCCGAAACAGTCCCGTGAAATAAAAGATGATCCCCAGGTTGATGACGCCCGCAACAATCACAAACTGTTTCAGCGACACATTCACCGAAGTCAGCGGTATCCCGATAGAAGCGCCGGATTCAAAATCCTTTATCTTACCCCTGGCCTGGGAAATATTAGCATTTACGGTATTCAACGATTGAAAATCGTCGTGTGCCTGCAGGAAATGTTGAACGGTATCCGTACTATCCGGCAGGTTTTCCCTTACGAAAGTTCGGTAGTCCCGCTCTCCCAATTTCGATTTCCCGATAAAATCCTTAAAGTCCGCCACAGGACCGGCGCCTGACGCCCCGGCCAGAGCGGCAACCGAGGGCAGCCGTTGCCGAAGGCTATCCATCTGGCTGGTATCCGAAAAACGGATCAGCCCGATAAGACTGGTCAGTTGTTGTTTGTCCAATTCATCAAAAGGCGTTCCGTTCTCCTGGGCAGTACTGATATTCGTCAGGTTAGCACCATACGCCGACAGGTTCTTCCGGACATAGACGACACTGTCCGACACACTATCATGTCCGGCTACGTTATCATGCCGGGCGCCGCTGTAGGACAGCTTGATCAATGGCTCTGCTACCTCCTGTTCATACACGGCCAGCGAATCCATGCTTTCTTCATAAAAGCTTTGCAGGGGCTGCCAGGGTTGATGGACTGCCGTCTCATATCTGCTCAACAGCTCCTTCTGTTGAGTCCATTGCAAATACTCCGTGATATAGTTAAGGGTGATCGACAGGTTCAGCAAGATCAGCCACCGGCTAAGACTCGTCAGAGCGCCGAGTGCGCTGACGAAATTATTCGTCCAGATATTTTGCACTTGCTGATCCATCCTTCAAGTTAAACAATCTTTACATCATACTTTTTATCCCGGAAAATTAGCCAATTCATCCATCGGATACCACCGTGAAAACACCCAATCAAGCCTTTTCAAAATACCGTGTTTTCCACGTTGCACACCCCCACCCCAACCTCTATTTTACATTTCATTCTATCCTACCACACGAATTAACCCTTTGCTACTATTAATCCCGCACTCGGCAAACTGGCATAACCATTAATCAAATATTCATTAACAATTAAACCAAAAGGAGGACATTTTATGGCTATTTCATCATTCCGGCCCGGCCGGGACCGGGCGACCGTCACCGAAGATTTAGGGTTCCTGGCCGAATTATCGGGCACCTGGGAAGGACAGGGCTTCAACCTGATTGCACGACCCTCCGCAGACAAAGCCTCGCCGCTGTTTCTCGAATTAAATCAGACATTCGAAACGCTCAGCTTTACGCCAATTTCTTCCACGATTCCTAACCGGGGCGATGCGACGCCCGACATCGAGCTGTTTGGACTAACCTATCTGCAAAAGGTCGTGGATCTTAAGACGCAGGGTGCGTTGCACATCGAACCGGGAATTTGGGTTCATATACCCAGTCAGGATGCTGGTACTACGCAAAGTGTGGCACGCATGGGGAATATCCCGCACGGGAATTCGCTGCTAGCCCAGGGCACTGCGATCGAATTAGATCCATTTAAGGGAAATCCGTTCAACCCCGATGTGCTGAGCGCAGCCAATACGGCGCCCTTCAAGTTGGGCACGCCGATGCCGTTTCCGGGTACGCTCAGCGCGTTTCCTCCATTTACGCTTACCAATGCCACACCTTTCAGGACGCCGGCTGTTGATGTGCCGGCGGATATTTTAGGGGTGCCCCTGCAACAGGTCATAGAAGATCCGACAAAGGTCTTAACCGCTGCACTCAGTGGCCAGACCATCAAGAGCATGGTGGTGATACAGGTTTCGACGGTTGGCAGTTTGCAGCAGGTCAATCCGAAAGATCCGAACAGTCCTACGACTATTACCTTTGCAGGCGGCGGCGGTGGGATCGAGAACATTCCTTTCCTCCAAAAGAACGCAGATGCAGCGACGATGTTTGCCACTTTCTGGATCGAAAAAATCAAAGGGGATACAGACTCGGATGACTTTTTCCAACTGCAGTATGTCCAGACGGTGTTTTTGAATTTCCCGATCATTGCACCACCCGCCGCGCCGGTACCCTTCACGTGGCCGCATGTGTCGGTGGCTACGCTTAGAAAGGTATTTGGAGGCCAATAATGGCCAGGGCCTCCGGCTGAAGCAATAAGACAGAAAACGGCGTGATCATCTCAAGAGGGTCACGCCGCTGTCTTTTAATAACATTAAATTACATCCTAGGAATGAATCGTATTATCCGCCAGCGTCACCGTGATCACCTTATCAAACGGCGTCTTCGTTCCCTGCTCATCCACTTCATTGAAGCTGAACACCAACTGAGTTTTCGACGCCGTGACGGTCATATACCCATACGCCGATGCCGCGCTGTCAAAACTATGGTCGCCCATCCGCACGCCGGTGGCCGCGGTGACATGCGTCGGCTTTCTTCCGCCGGTCCCCACCACATAGTAAGGGATTTGCATATCTTTCCCGCCGAAGGTCAGATAACGGGTGAAACGCTGGTAGGTATGCGAATGGCCGGAAAGACAGGCGTCAGGCATGATTCCAGCCTGCGTGCACGAGTCATCGATATCCTTTAACATCTCCGTGCTGGATTGATGACCCGCATTGCTGAAGGACGGATGATGGGTCGCGATGATCAGGCCCTTTCTTTGTCCCTTCGCCCGCGTTTTTTGAATGGCCTTCAGGGTAGCCGTCAGCCAGGTCTTCTGCGCCTGCCCGGGTATCTTTCCGGAGATATAGCCCGGACCTTCGCCGATATTCGAATACAGTCCGATAATATCCAGGAAAGGCGTGTCCAGGTACCAGTATACACCGGGCTGGCTGATCATCTCCCGGTAGATCGTACCCGCCGCAGGCGGAACGCCTGCCTTGGGCTGACAGAAGTTAGCCTGAAAGGCGCCGAGCGTCTTCTTCTGCCCGGTAGAGGTACCGTCATATTTGAAGAGTTCCCCGTCGTGGTTGCCGGGAATGGCGATGATTTTGCCGGGGTAATTCTTGTACGGAACGTAGAACTGCGACTGATATCCTTTGTCCGTGTTGTCGTAATAGATCACATCGCCCAGGTGAAAGAGGAAGGAGGGCGAAGCCGCGGGGTCGTCGGGGTGGTAGTCTTTGGCCATGACACCCGCGATGACTT
>JAMFSL010000331.1 GCA_026225275.1 Puia dinghuensis | reverse complement strand
ATGGAGCAATAATTCCTGGATCTTGATCGCGAGTTTGAAGGTTAATTATAGTAGAAAATCGGTAGTGCAAAATACGCATCATTTCCGACGGGAGTTATTTATACCGCTTCAAAATGGCAAATCCTTTTCATTTTGAAAGTTCACGACAGTCCATCAACGCGCACCTATAAGAAAAAAGCAATCATAAGTCGTTACGGAATAGAGCATTATCGTAATTGTACTCATAGAATGGGGCACTGGCATAAATTTGGTCATACCCTGTGGCAATAGACACGCATGAATATGTTGGTAATTTTTGATAAAGGCCCTATTACGGCGGACCGGTTTACTGTTATCAACCGGGAGACCGGGGATGTTTTGGAGCCGCCGAGAATCCGAATGCATTGAATTGGACAGCTAAGTTTATTGGAAATTGCGCCGATCATCGTGTTGTCCTACGTGGAGCCGGATGGAGACAAAGACTACCTACGAAGAAAATAATAAAAACAGAAATTGAAACCTACGTGAACAATGCCAGACTGGATCCTGACTGGATTGGCACAGAGCTAGACTTTGCGGCCTTGCCAGAAAATATCCGAAGGTACCTTGCCGGCTTGACCGGCACGAGTGCGGCCGGATCACTATCGGAGGTCAATGTTGTTTATATGTCAACAAGCCAGGATGACAAAGCCCCGGCTTTCGGCAGGTAAAATGCCGTCCTTGCCGACGAACTACATTTTTCTTCTCCGGACGTCGCCTGGCCGCAATAAAGGTCGTATATGGAATCCTGGCGCTACTCGTTGATTCCATCCCGCGTATTCTTTTTTTTGCCCGATTTTGCTGTAAAAATTTACAGCTATGCGAATTCACTCAATTGCACTCTTCCTGCTGCTGTTCCCGGTAGCGGGATTTTCCCAGGTCACACCGTGCTACCTCGCCGGCGGCACGGCTGGTTTCGGAGATGATAACCTAAAGCAAGACCAACTTTATTTCCAATTTAGCGTAACCGGCGACACATTGATCATTTCGCCAAATGAGAATTTAAATGCAAGTTCGTACTACCGCATGGCGCACAACGCCCCATACATGGAGCGCACCGGGACATTCGGCAGTTCACCCGTGAATTATGCCTGGCCGAGAAAAAACTCCATTATGATCCTCCAATACGACGGGAACTATCTACTCTTCAATAAGGATCAGGCAAGAGCCAAAAAACTGGCCGAAGTAGCTGACCGGCCCGGAGTACTCGCTTTCCGCGATAGCATTAAGACCGTCATTGAAACGGCGATCAAAGCCGAGAAAGACGCCACCGGATTGCTCGACAGGCGGATCCTCAACTCATTCGCGGCAAGCCTTCGCTCCCATCGCGACGACCCGACCTTGCAAAAGGATATGATCAAATGGTCCGGCAAACCCGGTACGCTCGCCTACATCATGGATAATAATTATCAGTTCATCCGCAGTTACACCGGTCAGGTCCTGAACAAGAACATCACCGGCATCATCAAGTTTAAACAAAATGGAAAATGCTATATCCAATGGCGGGACTTCGGCTACGAGTGCATCGGAGACGGAAAATTCAGCACCGACCTATCGATATTTAACCGGGCTGGCTATACCATAATAGCGGCAAGCCCCCAGGGCAGGCTTAGTCTGGCGGAAGGGGTCAGTTATGAAATAGACTGTAATTAGACTCAGATCCGGCGGCAGCCCGGGCCAGTTTTGACTTTTCTTTTGTGTGCGCCGGCCTTCCCGGTTTGGCGGATGGCAGATCGATCGTCAGGGAAATATGGTGCTTATCTTCATCCTGTTCCCGGAGCAGTTGGTACCGGTCCGGATAAAGCAGTTCCAGCCGGCGTTGAATATTGGCGATCCCTATCCCGCCGGCGGAGCGCTGCCGAACGGCAAGGTCGGCGCTATTGATCACACGGAACGACAACTGGTCCCCGCGAACAGACAGCCCGATGCTCATCCAAACCTTCCCAACCTGCTCGGCGGCGCCATGTTTGAAAGCGTTTTCGATAAAGGGCTGGAACAGCATGGGAGCGATCATCCTATCGCCGATGTCGTCCGGGAATTCCAGGGAGAGGTCCAGCCGGCTGCCATATCGTTCGCCCTCAAGCTGGATATAGGCACGGCAAAAATCGATCTCTTTTTTTAGTTGGACTTCCGCCGTCTGGCAATCGTTCAGCACATAGCTCAGGATGGCCGAAAGGCGCGACAGCATCTCCGGCGCCTTGCTGGATTTTTCGAGGATCAGCGTGTAAAGATTATTCAGCGTATTGAAGAGAAAATGCGGATGTAGCTGTGCCCGCAGCAACTGGAGCTCCGCATCGGTCTTCTCCTTTTTAATTTGCAGCTTCTGCAACTGTTCGACCCGCCAGAACTTAAACATCCGGATGAAAACGGCAAATAGCGTTACCGCATTTACGATCACAAGCGGATAAAGGTCGAGAATTTCAGGGAGTGCCTGCCGCAATGTGGGCCGTGGTCCCGGAGGCCAGCAGTAGGGGTATGTAAGATAAAGGTGGGTGAGAAAGCCAAGGGGGATCTCCATCAGCATCCAACCACCATACAGCAGCGCGAAGAATTTCCAGTTCGACCGCATCAGATATCTTGGCACCAGCCAGTACAGGGTCACAAAGATATTCAGCATGTTTAAAGGCAGCCAGGACACATTTACGTGAAGAAGCGCCCTCAGGCCATAAAATTCGGTGTCCAAAAGTGACAAACAGATAAAATAAAGCAGCCAGAACAGGAGGTGACGGGTCAACCGGTAACTCCGGCGATCGCTAAAAATAAGAGAATGGGTGTAGGTATTCATAACGGTCATGTTAATGCTTGATAAACTGATCCACATTGTTTTTATAAAACCGGCCGATCGGTATGCTGCTCTCACCGATCCGAAGATGCGTGGCGCTATATGACTGGACCCGCTCAATAGTCACCATATAGGAACGATGGACCCGAAGGAACCGGTGAGGCGACAATAATTTCTCCATCGAACTGATGCTTTGTTTAACCAGCAACGGACGCTTTCCCTCCATATAGAGCTTGACATATTCTTTGCAGCTTTCGATGAACAGGATGTCGTTCAAATGTACCTTGATCATTTCCTTATCGATCCTGAAATAAAGAAAGGCGTCTTTATCATCATCTTCCTCACCCGGCTGTTTGCTGACCTGTGACGCGTTGGACAAAAGCCGGCTCGCCTTGGCAACAGCCTTCATAAACCGGGAAAAAGACAAGGGCTTCAGCACATAATCGACAATGTCCAGGTCATATCCGTCAAGGGCATACTTTCGATAGGCGGTTATCAGGATAACTTTGGGCGGATTCGTCAGGCCTCGGATAAAATCCGTCCCCAGCAGCTGAGGCATTTTTATATCCAGGAATAACAGGTCTACCCGGTGTTGTTGCAGAACGCGATAGGCTTCGATCGCGCTGTTGCAAGTCCCGATCACTTCCAGCTCCGGCATCTGCTGACAATAGGCATTGACCAGCCGGACGGCCAGCGGCTCATCGTCAATAATTAAACACCGTATTTTCATATAAGGCCTCTTCTTTTTTGTTTTCCCCTGCCAGAAGGGTGTCGTTTGTGGAAGAAATCAGATCGATGCTGAGCGAAACGATATACACGCCATCCCCCCTCTCCCGGCTCAGCTGATGTCTTCCGGGATAAATCAGCTCTAAGCGGCGCCGGATGTTCTGAATGCCGATCTCTTCATCAGGTCCGCGGGCTATCCGGGCGTTGAAGTCGGCACTGTTGATCACCCGGAAAAAAACATGATTATGCCGAACAGACAGCTCGATGCTCATCCAGGCTTTTCCCGCCTGCTCTTCCGGGCCATATTTAAAGGCATTCTCGATAAACGGCTGGAACAGCATGGGAGCAATCATTTTTCCGGCAATCGGGCCGGAGAAATCCATGGAAATGTCCAGTCGGTCGCCATACCGTTCGCTTTCCAGCTGAATATAATCCCTGCAAATGCTGATCTCCCGTTCGAGCGGCACTGCCGCATCCCTGCATTCATAAAGGACATAGCTGAGTATCGCCGAAAGCCGCATCAGCATCTGCGGCGCCTTGTCGGACCTTTCGAGCACCAGCGCCTGAAGATTGTTAAGGGTATTGAAAAGAAAATGTGGATGGAGCCGGGATTTCAGCAGTTCAAGTTCCGCCTTCGTCTTCTCCTGCGTTAGCTGAAGCTTATGCCAAACTTCTCCTCTCCAGAAGGTATACATCCGGATAAAAACCGCGAACGCTGCCATGACATTGGTCGCGGTGAAATCGAGGGTATCAAGTGCCAAAGTGAATGGATGCATAAAGGCCGGACGGGGACCCGAATCACCGAAGAGTGAACCGGGGATAAAAAAGTACCGGCAGCAATAGCTGAAGAACAGACCTGCCAGCGCCCAGGCGCAAAAACAAAAAAAGAAAGCTACATAGGCCGACCTTAGCAGCAACCGGGGCACCAGCCAATAGAGCACCACATACGCATACAACAATAAAACAGGCAGGAAGATCAGGATCGATTTAGGTGTAACGACATTCCATCCCCGCTCACTGCCCAGCATAAAGGCAAATATTCCGCTGCCAACCAGCCAAAAAAGCAAATGCCTGATCAACCGGTAGGACCATTCTTTTCGGAACACAATGTTGTTGACAAGCTGGACCATACACTAATTTACCCTTTTCTGAGCATTTACGGCAGCCTGAGAACTGTTTTCAACAAACGACCAGAATCACCGTCGAACGACAAGATTTTATCACCAAAGCCATTTATTTCTTATGTCCCCATTATGTCGCCGATCCGCGTCAACCGTTGATCATTTTCAGCACGTTCACGTATACTTTGGATATTAGCTTCATCAGTTGCATCCTCAAAATAAGTTACATGAAATATCCATTGCTTCTTGGTTTGGTGCTGATAAGCGCCACGGCATGTCATAAAAGCGGAACAGCCGCAACGTCCACGACATCCGGTTCGGTCAACTACGACTCGATCATCGTGGTCGGCAGTAACCCGTTCACTAATTCCCAGCTGCAGCCCCAGGTAGCGATATCGTCGGGAAGTCAAATGATATTCGGTATAGGGGAAACGTCCAGCAGAATCAGCGACTCTGTTTTTATTTTCGACACAGCCACGAATCAGTGGTCGGTAACGGAAATGCCCGCCTGTCATCAGTTTGCCGGCGTCACTGCTGTCGATAGCCTGATCATCTTTGCCGGCGGACAAGCCTATCCTAATCTCACTGGCACCAGTGACGTAGAGATATATACGCCGTCGACCCGAAAATGGACTACTGCTACGCTCAGCCAGGCAAGATATGAACTGGCCGCCGCAACGGCCGGACCGATCGCGGCGTTTGGCGGAGGTCAAACTGCTCTCGGGGCCACAGTGACGACGGTAGATCTGTATAATGCCACGACTGGAAACTGGACGACGAGCGCGCTTAGTGAGCCCCGAGCCTGGCCGGCTGCGGCCGGGGCAGGGACAAAAATCGTATTTGCGGGCGGCCAGGACAATATTGGTCAGGCTTCTGATCTCATCGATATCTACGATACCCAGAGTGGTCTTTGGACGACCGCACACCTGAGTGTGCCGAGGTGGAAGGCGACTGCCACTGTCGTTGGCCACCAGATGATCTTCGCCGGGGGGGCAATCGTAACCGGTTTTTCTGACGCTGTCGACATCTACGATGTCACCACCGGCGAATGGTCCGCCAGCCGGCTCGTGACACCTTCCTTTTATTACGGAGGAGCGGCTACGTCGGGAAATCTGGCCTGTTTTCTAATGAGGGTCACCATGTCGACTGGTCAAAGTGATACGATTGACATCTACAATGCCAGCACCGGGAGTTGGAGCTCGGCGGGCATCCTGCCGGCTAACCGGACTACGACATGCGGAACAGCGATCGGCAATAAGCTTATCACAATGGGGGGGCAGGACGGTGAGCCCACCACCGCTTACTACTATCAATTGAAATGATCACAACCAAAATAAATCGCATGAAATACGCTTCGTTAATTTGTTTGGTTCTGATCGGCGTCATTGCCTGTCATAAAAGCGGAACATCCGCAACATCTGTTGCTGCGAGTTACGATTCAATCATGTCGGCCGGCAGTAACCCGTTTACCAATTCCCAGTTGCAACCTACGATAGCGGTAGCGGGGGGAAACCAGGTCTTATTCGGGGGTTGTGCGGGGTATCCTGGTTTCAGCGACACTGTTTTTATTTTCGACGCCGGCACTAGTAAGTGGTCGGTGACGGAAATGACCAATCCTCATGGGCTTGGCGCCGCCACGGCCGTCGATAACCTGGTCATTTTTGCCGGCGGACTAGCCTATCCCAATAGCGTTGGTGTGAGCGGCGCCGATATATATACCCCGTCGACCGGTAAGTGGACTACAGCAACGCTCAGCCAGGCAAGGTTTGATCTGGCTGCTGCTTCGGCCGGTTCGATAGCGGCTTTTGCCGGCGGTCAGACGTCTCCCACGGACGTTGTAGCGACGGTCGACTTTTATAATGCCACCAACGGGACCTGGACTACAGGCAAGCTCAGTGCGCCGCGGATCTCGCTTGCTGCGGCCGGCGCAAGGACGAAAATCGCATTTGCAGGCGGTGAGATCAATACCAATCAGTTTTCCGATGTTGTCGACATTTACGATACCGGGACGGGTCAGTGGACGACTGACCACCTGAGTGTGCCGCGGTACATGATCACCGCCGCCGCCGTCCAAAATCAGCTGATTTTCGCGGGGGGCTATAATGAAAACGGCCTCTCCGACGCAGTCGATATCTACGATGTTTCCACCGGGAAGTGGTCGGTCAGCCGGCTCCCGGTTCCCAGTCTCTACGGCGCGGGAGCGGTTTCGTCCGGAAATCTGGCCTGTTTTCTTAGGAGATTTAGCATCTCCACCCTTAGTGATACGGTCGATGTCTACAATGCCAGTGCCAATAGTTGGACCGCGGCGGCCGTCTTGCCGGATGATTGGAAAACGTTGTGCGGAGCGGCGGTCGGCAATCAGGTTATTACAATCGCCATGCAGGAAGGTCAATCCTCCACGGCTTTCTACTATGAATTGAAATGATCACAACCTAAAATCAGTCGCATGAAATACCTATGGCTTCTTTGTTTAATGATGATCGGCAGCACGGCCTGTCATAAAAGCGGAGTATCCGCTCCTGCCGATTACAGCACCATCACACCGACCGGCAACAACCCGTTCACTAATTCCCTCATGTTGCCCCAAAATGCGGTGGCGGCGGGAAAACAGATCGTATTCGGCGGCGGGTCATACCCCAACGGCACTATCAGCGACTCCGCCTTTATTTTTGACGCCGGCACGAATCAGTGGACGGAAGCTGCAATGAGTTCGGGACACTGGTTGGGTGGATATACCGCTGTAGATAACCTGGTCATCTTTGCCGGCGGAGATAACGCTCCCACGAACCCCTATGTGTCTGATGTCGATTTATATGCTCCCTCGACCGGAAAATGGACTACCGCCATGCTTAGCCAGGGAAGGTATGGGCTGGCTGCCGCTTCGGCCGGATCGATTGCAGCTTTTGGTGGCGGTCAGATCGGTCCCCAAACAGAAGTGGCGACGGTGGATCTGTACAATGCCGGGACCGGAACCTGGACGACAAGTGCGCTTAGCGTTCCGCGGACCAGGCCGGCTGCAGCCGGAGCAGGTACAAAGATCGTCTTTGCAGGCGGCCAGACCAACTCCAACGTGTATTCTGATATTGTCGATATCTACGATACAAAAAAAGCGCTATGGACTGCCGCTCATCTCAGCGCACCGCGGTACCTGATCACCGCCGCCGCCGTGGGCAATCAAATCCTGTTTGCCGGAGGGTATAACACAAACGGTTATTCTGACGTAGTCGATATCTACGATGTTTCCACCGGCGAATGGTCGACCAGCCAGCTGCGGACCCCCTGTAAATAT
>JAMFSL010000330.1 GCA_026225275.1 Puia dinghuensis | reverse complement strand
CTTTCATCCAGTACGCGGCCGTTGATGGTTTGGGTCTGGGCTCTCACAATAGAAGATAAAGTCAGTAAGAACAGCAGCAATATCGCCGCTCCGCCTATGCTCCGGCGATCACCCGCTTTCGCACCGTGACGCCGCCCGAGCGGCAAAGAGGATCCCTTCACCGGGCGCAACCTGCCCGGCGGGTAGTGTAAATGTTTCATATGCAATTGATTTTTTTGGTTTTTACTTAACGAATGCCTTGATTAGTTTAACAGGTTTGTCATGAAGGTTGATGAGTTCGTACTCCTCCGCTGCAGCAGGCAGCACGAATGTCTCCGCATAATGGATACGGTATTCCATTCCCCGCTTGGTCCTCACGGTGATGGCTACTCCCTCCACCAGCATCAGCAGGTGGCATTGATTCTCTGTAGTAATAGTTGCACTATGTAGGAAGCTAACGCGATGAATGGCATAAAAATGTTCGGGATGTGTCGGCAATAACTCGGTTTGCACATCTCCCCCGCCACAGAGTACAACCGGCTTGGATACCAGCTCGTCCCTCACCCGCTGTCCCTGACGGCTAAAATCAAGATTATTGAAAGCATGCTCGATATTGATCGGCCGCAATGCATTATTCAGATCCAGCCGCATCCAGTCATACATCTTGAAAGTGAAAATGTAAGGCGTGGCGCTGATCTCGAGTACTAAATTGTTCCGGCCCGCTCCATGCACGGTACAATTCGGGATGAGGTAAAGGGCGTGCTTCTCCGAAGGCAACCTCATGACGTATTGCTGTATATCTATCGCTTCTCCCGCAGCCTGGCTATATTCCAGCTCAGCCCGGTAAGCTGCCGGATCGATGTGGTCACAAAAACCAAGATAAACCCCCGCGTCAGCAGTACAGTCCAGAATATAGTAGGTCTCGTCCTGCGTGATGGTTTCGCCAAAATAATCCCTAGCGTACTCCAACGAAGGATGACACTGGATCGACAAGTTGCCGCCATTATAAGTATCCAGGAAATCGAATCGGATAGGGAACTCAAGCCCAAACCGTTCCGCATCCTTCCCCAGGACAGCAGCAGCATCCTGTTCCATCAGCCAGTCCCAGGAAATCTCCAGCAGATAGCCGCTACTCTCCAGCACCAGCCCGTTCTCCGGCGCGATCAGTTCAAACGACCATGCATAATTGATAGCCTGCTGGTTGAGTGCCGGGATATGCGCCTTCATCCATTGTCCGCCCCAGACCCCTGGCTCAAACCACGGTCGCGCCCGGATGAGATTATGCGCCATCTGGTCCAACCCCTTCCATACAGAGGCGGTCAGCGTCCAGTGAATATCGTCGCCCCATTGTCCGTCACCTACCGCAGCAATCCTGGACTTAATGGCCTGTCTGTGCTTATTCAAGACCACCCAATCCACAAAATAATAGCGCTTATACATCTCAGCGGGTGAGACCTCAAACTTCTCACTCCCCAAATTCCTCTCGCCTCCCAACCCATCCCCCAAATTCCCCGCACTTCCCGCCCGCATTCTAAATTGTATCTCATTCTTCGGCAGTTCTATATAAAGGACCGGCACATCCCATTCGCAAAGCGCCGCCCCAATCCCCAACACAATAGTTACTCCCTCATAATCAACCGGCTCCGGCATAGCCCTATAAAAATCCTCCAACACCAATGTCGTACGTCTCCCCCAAACAGACCCCACAGTCCCCAGAAACGGCGCCACCATGGCCTCGATCACATCAGCCGGCCGCAAAAACGCACTCATCTCATACCACATGACTCGCACGTCCATCTCCCTAAACTCCCTCGCCAGCAGCGTTCTCAACTCATCCCAATCCACTCCTACATATCCATCAATCAACACTGTTTTTTCACGGCTAATCCACTCGGCCAGACTCCTATATCCCGAAAAGATCCGTCCATCCCCCAGTGACGTAAAAGGATAAATATTGTACCCCTCCGCCGCAGGCTCTCCATCCCTCCCGAGCTCTCCATCCCCCTCGGCCGCCGAAGCCTTGGCGAAGGCGGCCACCCGCTTCGGCATCAATGCCTGTTCCGTCTTCCTCCGCGGGCCAGCCTCTTTGCTCACCCCCTTCACTACACTCGCCGCCCCCACGATCGCCGTCCTCTCCGTCTCTTCCGCGATCTCTATTCGCACATCGAGCACCTCTTGCATCGCCGGCACAAATAACCCCGCCGATTGCGAAATACCCCCGCCGATCACCACCACATCCGCCTGAAAATCCCTTATCCATGGCGCTAAAAATTGCCCCAGCTGCAAGCCCCACTCCCGAAACCTGGTCTTTTCATCGACATCCCCATTCCACGCCAGCAACCCCCGTGAAGAAAAATAATCCTCCGCAATCCCCTCCCGGTATGGAATATTATATAGACAGCCGCCCGGCGGAACCCCGGGACCGCTCTTAACGAGTCGTTGAGCATCAACAAAGCACGCCCCAAACCCTGTTCCCAACGTTATCGCAATAACTCTCTTATATGGAGCCCCTTTCCCCGCCAAACACTCCCCCAATCCAAAACACGCCGCATCATTCTCAAACCAGATCGAAACCTCCCCCAATCTATCCACCAAAGCCTGCCGCACATTCACCCCAAAAAGCCGCTCATACTTCTCCACGCCCTCGATCATCGAGACCCCCCGATCATAATCGAAAGGCCCCGGCATCGCTATCCCTATCCCACTCAGCGCATGCCCATCGCAGTACGCGAGACTTCGCCCAATCACCTCCGCCCACTCATCAAGGATCCGATCCGCCGAAGAAGCCGGATCGATCTTTTTAGTCGCATAACTCTCCGCCAGCCACTTCCCATCGGCAGTATGGACCAGCGCAGCCGCAACATGACTGCCTCCAATATCTACCCCAAGCGTTAGTTTCATATGTTGATATGTTTGAACATATATTATCGTACAAAAAATCACCCCTCCGTACTCACAAATATCACATCCTCAACACATCCAATCCGATGCAAATTAAATTCAGTTCCTGCAGCTTCCGCGCAGTATGTCAATATGTTTGAACATAAAAACACCTACGAAAAAAAAGTTTCCCTCTACCCTCACCCCTTCCCTTTCTGTATATCTATCGAATAAATAAAACGGTCCGACCGATAGTACCCCAGGTTATATTCCACCGGCCTGTCCCCGACATCATAAACGAAACGCTCCCTGATCAATATGGGGAACCCTGCCTCAACCTTCAGCTTCCTTCCCAATGCACCAGCCGCCCGCGCGCTGATATTCTCATACGAGCGATGCACCACCACCCCAAACTTCTCCTCCAGCATCGCATATAATGGTCGGTCAAACTCTTCTTTCTCACTCACCCCGATCCGCGGGTGAAAATAGCTCTCGAAATAGACGATCGGTTCGCCCGACGCCTCCCCCTTCAACTTTGACAGCTTCAGGATCTTCTTGTCACTGCCGCAATGAAAGAAATTCCGGATGGTCTCATTGACGGTCACCCACTCGACCTTTAACTGCAGGTTCGTCACCCTGATCCCCTTATCCTGCATCTCCTTGGTAAAACTATACCAGTGATCGAGACCCGTCATCAATCCCTTCTGGTCCGCAACCTTCGTCCCTACGCCCTTCTTCCGGCTGATCAATCCCTCATTCTCCAGCTTGTTGGTCGCCTGGCGGATGGTATTCCGTGAAACCCCCAGCCGGTTGGCCAGTTCGACCTCCTTGGGCAAAAAGACCCCATTCTTATACTTCTCCTGCCCGATCAGCTTCCGGAGATGCTCTTCGACCTGCACATGCAGGGGAAGCTTACTTTTATGGTCAATCACGGTTTAGCATTGTTGGAATGTTCGAACATATAGAATCCCAAAATACAAATTAAAAATCCAATCCGCCAAATTTATTTGCCCGCCACCCCGTCCTCTATGCGGAAGCAAATGTGTTGATAAGACTCGAAAGCCCCGATTTCAGCTCGGCAAAACTCGAAGGCTTCTGCATAAACACCGCCGCACCGACATCCGATGGCGTCCTACCTTCACGTTCGATGTCACCAGTCGAATACATGACAACAGGAATGCGCTGAAGCCCCGTTAAAGACTTCAATTGCCCTAAACATTCCCATCCATTGGTCCTGGGCATATTGATGTCAAGAAAAATAATATCGGGACTATAGCCATTATTTTTCAATAGCTCCGGTATCGTCTCGATGCCATTACCAACATAGCGAAAATTAGTCGGAAAACTTAACTCGGTAAGCGCCTGCGAGAAAAACATCGCATCATCCGGATCATCGTCGATTAACAATACATTCTTTGTCATGGTCCCGCTTTTAAGTGAGGTAATGGATATTCTTCATTCGGGACGGTGTAGGCCTTCGGATAAGGATGCCTGTATTTCGAAAGAAAGGCTTTTTTAGAATCGTGATAGCTGCTCACAGCTCCAATGATGTTCAAAAACCTGATATAACACCAAGCCAGGTCCAATTGATAACGTAAGAACCCGCTGCGGGCGCTCGAAGGAAAAAGATGATGATTGTTATGCCATTCGCCGGCAACGTATCCCGGCCATAGCTGGTTGACAGAAAGATCGTCCCTGTTGAAGTCGACACCGTCTACATGTTTATCTTTTCCTTTACCATGTCCTTCATAATTAAAGGTACGAACGCCGATGGCCCAGAACCCTGCCGCCCCGAATAAAGCAAAGACCAGCGCCATCCCGCCGAGTAAATAAAACGCCACGCCCCAAAATGCCCAGTTAAGGATCCACCCGCACAATGACCACACCGGCCGGGCGATGGAAGCCCATTGCTGATATTGCCGATAGCTGTTCGGCCTGACCCCCGTATGTTCCATCATCCTGACGACACGGGCATATTCGGTTTCGGTCAAATCATCCGAGATAGGCTGGTGGTTGACATCCGCGAGGAAACAATATAAAAAACCCGCATTGGCATTATATGGATCGCCCGGCTGGTCGGACTTCGCATGATGAACATGATGGGAGATCACATAAATCTCCTCCGGAACGATATTGATGGTCAGATTTCGCGTCACAAAACGCCAGAAGTTATTCCTGAACGTATACGCATCATGCGTACAATACCGGTGATACCAGATAGTACCATGCGTACCCATGACCACTACACCGTAAATAGCAGCGATCCCCAGCAAATAAAAATTGAAATAATGAAAAAAGAAAATAAACAGGCAGGAAATCAGCAATAACACCCTCACCCAACTGAAAAAAGCAAGCCAGTTTTTTTTAGACCTGAAAATATTCAGCCGGAAGAAAAACTCCTTTATACTCTGGCGGGCGGTAGGAATGACGAGCTGACCCTCCTGGTCTTTCCATCCATAGGAAGGAGTCAGCAGCACATAATCCATCAGGTTCGCCTTCCTTATATTCATTATTGACTGGAATTGACCAGAGTGAAGGTAGAAATAATCGTTGCCTAAACATTACAACATTCACAGGTGAAGTTTCATAATTTACTGTTTAGTCAATTATCCGCAAAGATTTTCCAGCATGTCGCGCTTATCGCCTTTTTTTTGTTTATATTCGGATGTCGTGATGCCGACGACTTTTTTGAACTGGCTGGAAAGATGGGCGACGCTGCTGTAATGCATCTTAAAAGCGATATCGGTCAGGGAAAACTCACCATAAGAAAGTAGCTCTTTAACCCGCTCGATCTTATGACAGATATAGAATTTCTCAATGGTAATACCCAGCCTTTCTGAAAACAGGTTGGACATGTAAGTATAATCATGATCCAATTTCTCGCTCAGGTGGACGGACAGATTCTGAACCAGGGGTTTATCCGAATAATAGATGACTTGAATGATAATGGTCTTGATTTGATGGATCAGGACGCTTTTTTTGTCTTCCAATAATTCAAAGCCCGACTGCAACAGGATGGCTTTGATCTGACCAAGCTGAGCATTGGATATTTTTTCTATTAAGTTGACCTCACCCAGTTTCACCTCAGGGTTCTGAAGACCGATCTTTTCCAGGGCGTCCTTCACCACCACTATGCAGCGGAGGCTGACCATATTTTTTATATAGAGTGTCAAATAAGTTCATTTACTATAGAAGCCACATAAATGTACCTTAAATTTGGCTTTTAATGTAAATTCTGTCGCACAACCAACAAAAGCATGCCTGAACTGAAAAATAAAGATAAAATCAAGGAACGGTCGGACAACCTTTTCCCCGTCGTGGGTGTAGGCGCATCGGCAGGTGGCCTGGAGGCTTTCAAAAGACTGATCAGAGCCATCCCTGAAAAATCGGGCATCGCGTATATTTTAGTGCAGCACCTCGAACCGACCCATGAAAGTATGTTGGTGGATATACTCCAAAAGGTAACCCGCATCCCCATAGAGGAGATCACGAATAACGTCCATGTAGAGCCTGATCATGTCTATGTGATCCCTTCGAACAGGTTGCTGACGGCAACTGATGGCCGGCTGCAGTTAAGCCCCCGGGGTCCTAAGAACGAAAGGAATATGCCCGTCGATGTCTTTTTTGCCTCACTCGCTGAAGTCCACCAGAATCATGCGATCGGCGTGGTCTTGTCGGGAACCGCAACGGATGGTACCCTGGGGCTAAAGGCGATCAAGGACCATGGCGGTTTTACCTTTGCGCAGGAACCCACGTCCGCGGCCTTCACCGGGATGCCCCAGAGCGCTATCGATGCGGAGGTGGCGGATTTTGTCATGACGCCCGAAGAGATATGTTTGCAACTGGCTAAACTCGCGGAAACCTATAGCAATGGCCTGCCCGGGGACAATGAGGAGATGAAATCGACAAAAGAAGACGCGTTCCGGCAACTGATCGCCCTGCTGCGCGCCAGGAAGGGGACCGATTTTACCTATTATAAACAGACAACTATCCGCCGCCGGATCACCCGTCGGATGGGTCTGAACAAGATTGAAAATATCAATGATTACCTGACCTTTTTCAGGGACAATATCGCTGAACAGGATCTGCTATACCAGGATCTGCTCATACCGGTGACAGGGTTTTTCCGTGATCCTAAAACCTTCGAAACAATATGCGAATCGGTATTGCCCGACCTGTTAAAGGATAAAGATGAAACCAATCCTTTGCGCTTGTGGATCGCCGGCTGTTCAACGGGGGAAGAGCCCTATACGATGGCCATCTGCCTGAACGAATATTTGGGAGAGAGAGTGGCCGACTATAAGATCCAGATCTTTGCAACGGATATTTCCGAACGGTCGGTGTCAAAAGCCCGCAGCGGCATCTATTCCAAAAGAGATATGGGAGGATTGAGCGCCGACCGGGTGGAAAAATATTTTACCAAAGTCAATGGCAGCTTCCATATTAATAAGTCGATCAGGGATATGTGTGTTTTTGCCTGCCACAATTTTTTGAAAGACCCGCCCTTTGCAAAAATGAGCCTGGTCAGTTGCCGGAATGTCCTGATCTACATGGAAACATTTCTGCAAAAGAAGGCATTGACGACCTTTCATTATGCGCTGAATGACAATGGGTATTTGTTGCTGGGACATTCCGAGACAACGGCCCCGGCAGCGGAGCTATTCACTCCCTTCGGCAAAAGCGAAAAGATATATACCCGGAAATCCGTTCCCGGAAAATTTCTGCAGCTTTCTGCCGACAGGTCGGAAGGCATATCGAAAGACAACGGATATTCTCTTAAAAAAGAGCCCGGCCGGGACGATTTTCAGCGAAGTGCGGACGAGATGGTCATTGCGAGGTTTTCTCCTCCCGGGGTGGTAGTGAATGAAGAAATGGAGATCGTGCAGATCCGGGGTTTAACGGGTGCGTGGCTTGAACCGTCACCGGGCAAGCCAAGCCTTAATGTGCTGAAAATGGTGAGGCAGGGACTGGCTTTCGAACTTCGGAATGCCTTGCATAAGGCAAAAACGGATCATCAGCTGGTCATAAAAGAAGGTATTCCCCTGACATCTCCCGAAACACAACGGCTGGTTACTATTGAAGTCATGCCGCTGTTGAATACGGTGGAACGCTATTACCTTATTCTGTTTCGCGATACGGTGGTCGATAAGACAGCGGAAGCCCCAGCGGCAATCGGCAGCGATACCGCGGCTAAGAAAACCGCGGAAAGCGCACGGATAACACAGCTGGAAAAAGAGCTGGCCCAACTGCGGGAAGACATGAGGAGTATCACGGAAGACCAGGAAGCCGTCAACGAGGAGCTGCAAAGCGCCAATGAAGAACTGCTGTCGGGCAGCGAAGAACTGCAAAGCCTGAATGAGGAACTGGAGACGTCGAAGGAAGAGATCCAAAGCACCAATGAAGAGTTAACGACCCTGAACCAGGAGCTTTTCGACCGCAATGATCAATTGAATATTGCCCGGTTGTACGCCGAATCTATCGTCGCCACGATCCGGGAACCACTCATTATCCTCGATAAGGACATGAAGGTGAAAACGGCTAACCGGGCATACTACAGAAAGTTCAAGACGTCGGAAGAAGAGACGGAGGAGAAATATTTTTATCACCTCAGAAATGGGCAGTGGAATATCCCTTCACTTAGATCGGTCCTCGAAAATAGCCTGGCGATAGAAGGCCAGATCAGCGATGTGCAGATCCAACAAAAGTTTGAAGATATCGGCGAAAGGACCTTGTTACTCAATGCCTGCCGGATCTCTACGAAGGAGAGTAGCGGGCTGTTGATCTTAGTGGCGATCGAGGATGTGACGGATGCCAGGCACAGAGAGGCGGACCTTGTTTCGGTATCCCGGGAATTGGAAAAGAAAGTGATTGAGCGGACGCTTTCGCTTGCAGCGTCCAATGCCGCGCTAAAACGGTCAAATGATAACCTTGAGCAATTCGCAACGATCGCCTCGCACGATCTGCAGGAACCCTTACGGAAAATACGGACATTCGCTGCCCTTCTGCTCCAACGTCATCGTGCAGCTGTCGGGGACGAAGCAGCACTGTTGATTGACAAGATCAGTACATCGGCGGAGTGGATGTCCGGGCTGATCCATAGCGTGCTTAATCTCTCAAAAGTACTGGACGCCGGTATTTTTGAACGTCTGCACCTCAACAAGATCATGAAAAATGTCATCAATGATCTCGATTTGCAGATTGAACGGAAGAAGGCTACTATTACCCACGATCAACTTCCGGTCGTTCGCGGGGTGTCTTTGCAGATCAACCAGTTGTTCTACAATTTGATCGGTAACGCGCTTAAATTTTCCAGACCGGATGTGCCACCGGTGATCCATATTTCCTGCAGAACGTTGGCTGCCGGGGAAGCGCCGGAACGTCTTGCCTTGAATGCCGGCATGTCGTATTATGACATTACTTTTCAGGATAACGGCATTGGGATCGATGAGAAATTTACCGAAAAGATTTTCATGATATTCCAGCGATTGAACGCCAGAGAGAAATTTGAGGGTACGGGTATCGGGCTGGCGTTATGTAAAAAGATCGTGCTCGGCCATCAGGGCGATATTTATGTGACGTCTGTCGAAGAAAAGGGCTCACAGTTCCATGTCCTGCTTCCTGTGGCTCAATAATTGTCCATTTGTTTCATGATTTCAATCAAACGATAATGACTATTTTACTGGTAGACGATGACGAAGATGACAGGAAGCTTTTTTTTGAAGCGGCCAAAGAAGTCGATAAGGAAATTACGTGTATTGCGGCGGCGAATGGAAAAGAGGCGTTGCGGTATTTGGACAACACGGCTAATCCTATTCCGGACTTTATTTTCCTGGACCTCAGAATGCCCGGTCTTAGCGGTCAGCAGTGCCTGGAAGAGATAAAAAAGGATCTGCGGCTGGCCTCGATACCCGTCATCGTATATACGACATCAAGAGATGTAAAGGAGTCGGAAACGCTGAAGAGATTAGGGGCGGCCCATTTTATGAGCAAGCCCGTCTCGCCTGACGATGTGTACTATATGGTGTCTTTTGTGCTGAGCGAGAAATGGAATTAGGATCAGAAACCGGTTAATATCCGCCCATCATCCGTCAAGAACAATAAACCGCAATACGCTCGCCGGCAATACCTTGGGCAAAACAACGCGCTTATGTATCGCTATCGGTCCTTCCTTCTATTCGTGTTCGCCCTCGTGCTCGCCTCGCCGATTGCCCT
>JAMFSL010000052.1 GCA_026225275.1 Puia dinghuensis | reverse complement strand
GATAGCGGCCTGTTTTAGGCCCTGGGCCTATTTCCCTGACCTGGGAAAAAATTTCACCGGTTTTTTCTCTGAAAATAATATCTATGGCCGGCCGGGTAAAGTGCTGATCTTTTTCAGTGTAGTGGAGATACTGCTGTTCGCCATTCCCAGGGTATGGGCCAAACGTGCCAATATCCTCGTTGCTGCGTTGGCTATTGCCTTTGCCTTCAAGTCCTATCTCCTTTATACGGCCTGTTATGGGGGACAATGCCCTGACAAAAGAGCGGGTATTTTCGTGATGCTGGGGTCGGCATTGATAGCGCTGGTAGCCGCTTTGCTGCCGGACCTTCCTGTCCGGACCGAAGAGGAATGACTCAGGCATCGCAGCCGCGGCGATAAGACTCCGCGGCCTATATCTGTATCAGCTTAGCCACGGCAAATGCGCAGCCGGCAGCCAGCGCGCCGATGACCATCACCCTGATCGCTCCTTGCAGCGGATGGACCCCTGTCATTTTGCTCTTGAAATACCCAAACATGAACAGACAG
Source organism: Puia dinghuensis (assembly GCA_026225275.1). Classification (GTDB taxonomy): domain Bacteria; phylum Bacteroidota; class Bacteroidia; order Chitinophagales; family Chitinophagaceae; genus Puia; species Puia dinghuensis_B. Next base: position 6,497 of record JAMFSL010000052.1, on the reverse strand, counting down.
CAAAGGGTGATGATCGCTGATATTTTCAGTCCCTGCAGCCCGTCCGTGACGAAAAAATACGGACTCAATGGGATCAGACCCCCTACGATATAGGAGGCTCCGATGTTGAAAGCGCTTTTTCTCGCCCGTTGAGGATCCGGTTTATCGAGGCCCAACTCATATTTCATCATGAAGTCGACCCACTTGTCCTTGTCTTTGGTCATTTCTGCTACCGCCTGTTCCTGTACGTCATGGCTGAGTCCCAGCCCGGAGAAGAATTCTTTTACTTCGTCGCGTTCCCTGTCCGGTACTCTTTCGACTTCATCATATTCCCGCCGCAATTCAGCATTGTAATGGTCCACTTCTGTCCTGCCGGCGAGATAGCCGCCCAGGCCCATGGCGATGGAACCCGCTGCGATCTCGGCCAGCCCTGCTATCCAGATTAGGTTAAGGTGATCTTTTCCCACGGCGCCGCTGAGTCCGGCCGCCAGGGCGAAAGGCACTGTCAGACCATCCGACATGCCGATGACTATATCCGTCAGGATCTCCGAACTCCGCATGTGCTCTTCGATATGTCCGTGCCGGGCGTGTGAAGTTGTATCCATCCTTAAAGGTACTAATTATCCCCTTCCCATATGGTCAGGCTATCCCTGACGATCTCCACACATTCCAGTATTTCCGCTTTGGTGATGACAAGGGGAGGAGCGAGGCGGATCTTATCCCCATGTGTTGGCTTGGCCAACAGTCCATTATCCTTGAGGGCCAGGCATAATTCCCAGGCTGCATCGGCCCTGGGATGTTCGATGACGATGGCATTCAGCAATCCTTTTCCCCTTACCTGCCGGATATAGGGTGACCGTAATTGGCGTATTTCCTGGCGGAACAATTCCCCCATATCGCGCGCATTCTCAGCCAGTCGCTCGTCTTTTAATACCTGCAGGGCTGCTATCGCTACTTTACAGGCCAAAGGATTACCGCCATAAGTAGAGCCATGTTCACCGGGCCTGATGGTCAGCATGATTTCATCATCAGCCAGAACGGCCGAAATGGGCATTATTCCGCCGCTCAGGGCCTTGCCCAGGATCAGGATATCCGGTCGCACGTTTTCATGATCACAGGCGAGCATCCTGCCCGTCCGACCCAGTCCTGTCTGGATCTCATCGGCGATAAAAAGAACGCCTGCCGCCCGGCAATACTGCCTGGCCGTCTGCAAATAACCCTCATCCGGCACGACGACCCCTGCTTCGCCCTGTATCGGTTCCATGAGAAAGCCGGCCACATGAGGATCTTCCAGTGCTGCAGCCAATGCCGCGGCATCATTAAAAGGGATGGCAATAAATCCCGGAGCATAAGGTCCGAATGCGCGATTGGCATCAGGATCGGTGCTGAAAGAGATGACCGTGGTTGTCCGACCATGAAAATTATTGGCGCATACGATGATCCTGGCCTTGTTTTCCGGGATATTCTTTATGTGGTAGCCCCAGCGCCGGCAGAGCTTAATGGCTGTCTCCACGGCTTCGACACCGGTATTCATCGGCAATACTTTGTCATAGCCGAAATAACCGGTGATATATTGTACATATTCCCCCAACGCATCACTATGGAAGGCCCTGGAAGTCAGGGTCAGCTGGCTGGCCTGCTCTATCAGTGCGGAAATGATCCGGGGATGACAATGCCCCTGGTTTACTGCCGAATATCCGCTGAGACAATCAAAATAGCGACGGCCGTCAACATCCCAGACATGGACCCCGGCCCCTCTGTTGAGGACCACAGGCAAAGGATGATAATTGTGAGCGCCATGACGTTCTTCCAGTTCAAGATAAGTGCGGGTCAGGTCCGTCAAAGACGTCGGGATAGTGATTGAAGACATAAAGAAGAGGATAAATATGAAAAAAACGAATATCAGCCACTGAGACCTTATCTCAGCAAAAAAGGGGTCATATCGTCATTACTGATGATCGAGAAAGTCAAGATGCTGACCTAAAAATGATATGGAGCGGAAAGAAAAGATAAACCAAAGGTACTCAATCTTTCCCAAAAGCGCAATCGTTTTCAAAATGAAAAGGCCCGGCAGGCCTCCCTTTCGGGACCTACGCGATGGTGATCGCCTCATGGGCCGCACCCCATCCTGTGGCATCGGCCTTGCCTTTTTCGAAGATCCCGAATAGGCTGGACCCGCTACCCGTCAGTGAAGCATAGATCGCCCCCCGATCGTACAACTGCTGCTTGATAGGCCGCAGGGCGGAATATTCTTTGAAAACGGGTCCTTCGAAATCATTGACCAGCGAATGGGGCCAATCAGTAAGGGGAAGGGCGATGATGTCTTTCAATGAAGGGCCCGCTGCGGAGGGTTTGCACAGCGAAAAAGCCCGGGCGGTGCTGATGTGAATACCGGGATGAACGATCAGGAAAGAATAGGATGACAGATCCAGCGTCAGGGGCTCCAATCGTTCGCCACGGCCATTGGCAAGGCTGGGTTTATTCAACAGAAAGAAAGGACAGTCACTGCCCAGTTGGACGGCATAAGCCATCAATTGGTCCGGTGTCAGGCCCAGCTGGAACTGGCTGTTCAGTAATTGCAGCATGAAAGCGCCATCGGACGAGCCGCCGCCGAGTCCGCCCCCGATAGGAATGTGTTTGTGAAGATGAATGGCCACAAGAGGTAATTGAGGGAAGTCGCTTTTCAGCAGGTAGAAGGCTTTGACAGCGAGATTTTGCGCTGGGTCGCCCGGGATGGGCAGTCCTGTAGGGTGAAGGCGTATTTCATCGGCTCTTACCGTTTCCAGTACATCGCGTATGGGCAGTGGATAAAATATCGTTTCCAGATCATGGTAGCCGTCTTCGCGTTTGCGAAGGATCTTTAAACCCAGATTAATCTTACAGTTAGGGAAAGATACCATTACCGCGCTTTACGCCGGCTGTTGATCTCATCGCGGATGGCTATAGCCCGGATATAGTCTTCCTGTTCCAGGACTTCATTCAACAGTGTGTTCAGCTCTTCCATCGACAGCGAACTCAGGTTTTCCCGTGTCCCGCCTTCATTAGTAGAGGATACGGTGGCGGTGACTCCTCCGGCCTTCTTCTTTTTGGCGGAGCTGTCTTCCATTAAGATACCGGCGCTATCGAGAATATGTTCGTATGTATAGATCGGACAACCAAAGCGGACTGCCAGGGCCAGCGCATCGGATGTCCGGCTGTCGATCTCGACCGTATCATGCTCGCTGACACATATCAGCTTGGAATAAAAAATGCCTTCCTGCAGATCGCAGATGATGATTTCCTGCAGGTCGATGGTGAAGGCGCTCATAAAGTTCTTCATCAGATCATGCGTCAGGGGACGACTGGGGTGCATTTTCTCCAGGGCCACGGCAATAGCCTGGGCCTCGAATCCCCCGATGACAATCGGCAGGCGTCTTAATCCATTGACTTCGCCCAGTACAACCGCATAGGAATGGGTTTGTGTTATACTATGTGACAAAGCCACTATTTCCAGTTCGATCTTCTTCATAATTAATGCACGAAACTAAGGGATTTTTCCCAAAAAAAAAGACGCCTCCTTTTGCTATCCCTTCAACTTTTTGACGGCTTCTGTCATTTTCGGCACCACCTCGAAGGCATCGCCCACAATGCCATAATCCGCAGCCTTAAAGAATGGCGCTTCCGGATCCTTGTTGATTACAACAATGACCTTGCTTCGGTTCACTCCGGCCAGGTGCTGGATGGCGCCTGAAATGCCGATGGCAATATACAGATTAGGGGCGATCGCGATCCCGGTCTGCCCGACATGCTCATGGTGCGGGCGCCAGCCGGAATCTGCCACAGGACGGCTGCAGGCAGTCGCGGCCCCCAGGGCTTTTGCCAAATCTTCGATGATGCCCCAGTTTTCCGGTCCTTTCAGCCCGCGGCCGCCGCTGACGACGAGCTCTGCTTCTGTCAGGGGAACCTCTCCGGTGGCCTGCGTAGCCGACACCACCTTCACCTTGGGGGCCGTGGCCGTAACCGACAAGGCCACGACTTCTGCAGATCCTGACCCTTCGCCCTCCCTGATAGGATAAGAGTTGGGGTTCAGGGCGATGACCTTCAAGGGGGTATTCAGGGCAACATGAGCGAAAGCCTTTCCGGAAAACACGGTCTTTTTGACCACGAAACCGTTGGCCGTATCCGGCAATGCCACCGCGCCAGACACCAAGCCTGCTTTCAGCCGTGCTGCTACGCGTGGCGCCACCGCTTTCCCGCTGAAATTGTTGGGAAAAATGACGACCGTAGCTCCTGTCGCAGTGACCGCGTCGGCAATGATCTTAGCATATACCTGCGCATCGAGGTGATTCAAACCCTCCTGGGCGGCCTGGTGGATCTTTTTTGCCCCGAACCTGCCCAGCGTACTGAGGTCCATTCCGACCGTTCCCAGCAAAATACCCTCAGCGGATACGCCCAGCTGACCCGCGAGGGCGGCGCCATAACTTAATGCTTCAAGAGAGACTTTCTTGACTTGTCCTTCCGAATGATCGATGAATATTAATACTGACATAATAATTTTTTGGGATTAAATTTTGGTGCCCCCCAGGTCTCACTAAAACACTTTTGCTTCTTCGTGGAGCAGCCGGATCAGTTCGGCGGGGTTATCGGCCGGTATAAGTTTGACGCCTGCCTTGGCCGGGGGTAGCTCGAAGGAGACAATGCTCGTCAGGGTTTCAGCGGCTACCGGCTCCACTACCTTCAGGGGCTTGGTCCGGGCGCTCATGATGCCCTTCATATTGGGAATCCGTTGTTCGGCTACTCCTTTCTGACAGCTGACCAGCAATGGCAGGGTTGCTTCGTCAGTTTCCTCTCCACCCTCTGTTTCCCTGACCACGGTAGCGACGGTACCATTCAATTCAAATTTGACGGCCAGCGGGATATAGGGCCAATCCATGAGTTCCGCGACCATGCCGCCGATAGATGAGCCGTTGTAATCGATGGTTTCCTTGCCGGTAAAAATAAGGTCGTAACCTCCCTGCCGTGCGACGTCCGCTATCTGGGCAGCGATGTAAAAGGGATCGGCGCTGTCCGCATTGACCCTGATGGCTTCGTCCCCGCCAATGGCCAGCGCTTTCCGGATGATCGGCTCGGTGTCGGCCAGACCGACAGTCACCAGGTGCAATACCGTGGAAGGATCTTTTTCCTTCAATTCAATGGCTCTGACCAGGGCATACCATTCATCGTACGGATTGATGATCCATTGAACCCCGTCGCTGGAGAACTTTGTATTATTCTGGGTGAAACTTATCTTCGCCGTCGTATCCGGCGTCTTACTGATGCAAACTAAGATCTTCATGGCTCGCATTTTGAAGGTGAGAAATAAATGAACAAAGGTTGTCTATGCAACTAAACAAAGATAAGTTTTGTCGGGGTAATTCGGGCATTATTTTTAAAAAAAATTATCGGGTATGGATCGGATAGAGAAATTAAAGGAATTCCTGCGGGCGGACCCTAATGATTCCTTTTCAAAACATGCCCTGGCGATGGAATATATGGCAAAGGGGGATGACGGGACTGCCCGTCATTACCTGGAAGAAGTGCTGGAACGGGATCCGGCTGCTATCGGGTCATATTATCAACTGGGGAAATTGCTGGAACGGGCAGGTGAAACAAACCTGGCTTTGCAATGGTATGAGAAGGGGATGGTCGCTGCAAAAGCAGCAGGGGAAAAGCGGGCATACAATGAATTGCAGACGGCGATGAATGACCTCGCTGATTAAAAAATTCCCGTCTATCGGCTAAATCCTTAATTTCCCGCCTTCAATGGACTTATTTCAGGCTTTCAAAGACTTCATCGCAAAAGAACAGCTCTTCTCCACAGGAGATCGTCTCCTATTGGCCGTCAGTGGAGGACTGGATTCGATTGTCCTTTGCGAACTGATGCATCGGACAGGACTCGATGTCGAAATCGCCCATTGCAATTTTCAGCTGCGCGGCGCCGAAAGTGACCGTGACGAGTCATTCGTACGGCAGTTGGGCGATCGGTATGGGCGGCAGGTGAACATCGGACGATTCGATACGGAAGACTATGCTGCGTCGAACAAGGTTTCCATTCAGGTTGCTGCCCGTGAATTGCGCTACCGCTGGTTTCATCAGATCATTGACAGTTGGGGACAGCCGGCATTCATTATTACTGCACATCATCTGGACGACAATACCGAGACGCTGCTGATGAATTTTTTTAAGGGCACCGGCATTGCCGGGCTTCGGGCCATGCTGCCCCGCCAGGGGAGGATCGTACGGCCATTGCTATTTGCCACCCGCGCTATGCTGCAGCAGTACGCCGTCGATCATGGACTGGAATGGGTAGAAGACAGTTCCAATCTGTCAGATAAATACACCCGGAATTTTTTCCGTCACCAGATCATCCCCCTCGTACAGCACGCCTATCCCGCCGTCCTGCACAACCTGGCGGATAATATCAATCGCTTTCGCGAGATCGAATGGATCTATCACAAGGCGATCGAACAACAGAAAAAGAAATTGCTGGAATATAAAGG
>JAMFSL010000051.1 GCA_026225275.1 Puia dinghuensis | reverse complement strand
GTAGCCGGAATCTGTTGGGAAGGCATTGACAAGGTTTTGCGTCGGAGCGGTGTTGCCTTTTGCTCCGGCCGAGCTGTAGCCGATGGGTGAATTATTTTGCTCTACAGATTCGTCCTCACCGTTCATATACCAGCAGATCGATTCCGTATTGGTTCCTACCGGCTGTGCCTGCGTGATGAAGACATTTCTGAAGTCAGGCATCAGGCTGTAGATGCCGGAGTTGATGATAGCCAGCGCCGATTGTGCCGCCGAATCCCAACGGCCCAATTGGTAATCCGTATAGCCGGTCAGTGGATTGCTGGCGTCGATATTGCCGCCATTGTACAGCGGGCTGGCCGCCAGCAACTGGGCCTCGGCTTTCAGCGCCATGGCCGCACCCTGGGTGACGTGGCCGTAGTTGGCGCCTGTCATGTCGGAGACGGCCATCAGGCTGTCCTGGATGTTATTGCATTCGCTGACTATATAGCTGATGCAATCGGCGAAGCTGTTGCGAGGGATGTTGGTGCTGGTTGTGATGGTGAATACCGAATCGCCCAGTAGGGGTACACCGGCATAACGTTTGACCAATTCCATATACAGCCAGGCGCGGAGGAAGCGTGCTTCCGAGCGATAGGCTGCTATAGCCGGCTTACCGCTGGCCAGTTTGGCCTTCAGGGGAACCTGATAGATATTGTCGATGAATATCGTGCAGTCGCGGATGCCGAAATAGCAATGGGTCCATTCGTCGTCGGCATTGGGGGACGCGGCGGTATACGCTCCGGTAGCTATTTGCTGTACTGACGACACCGTGAGCGAATTGGATACCGCGTCGTCCGAAGCGGCATCGAGGTAGTCTCCGCCTACACGATTATTGCCATTGAGGAAAGATTCTTCGTAGCACGTTGAAAGGTACTGGAGTGCCAGCACTCCGGCGGAATCCTGGGTGTTGAAGACATTCGACGCGGTCGTCACCTGACCGAGGGGTGACGACTCATATTGTTTCTGGCACGACGACACACTCAATATGATACCGGCCAGTGCGAGGATAATTATCAGTTTCATCGACAAGAGATTTAATCTTTACATTTTTACGTCCACACCGAAATTCAATACGCGTTGCAGCGGATAACTAGGAAGGGACACTTCCGGATCCATCCCGCGATTGGCCGCCCACGTCCAAAGGTTTTGGGCGGAGACGAATATCTTGATGCCGCCCACTTTGTATTTCCGCGTCAAACGGTAGGGCAGGTTATAGCCTAAACTAACGTTCTTGATGCGGAAGAAATCACCGTTCCTGATCCAATAGGAGCTATTCACGGTATTGATCGGATAGCCTTCTCCGTTGTAGGTGTTTCCGCCGGCGGTAAGGCGTGGTGCGGTGGCTGTCGCTCCGTTTTCCGGGATCCACCGGCCCAGTGAGGGGGTGTAGGCCTGCTGATAGGTATTGTTCAGGCTCAGGAAACCGAAGTTGTAAAACGGCTGAGCGACATAGATTTGCCTGTTCGCCTCGCCCTGCAGCAGGGCACTGAGTTCGATGCCCTGGTAGCTGACACCGGCAGAGAGACCATAGAGCACCAGGGGCCGGGGTTTGGTGATAGGGGCGAGATCGAATTGATCAATCGAGCCGTCCTTGTTGAGGTCTTTATATTTGATATCGCCGGCCTGTTGCGTATAGCCCGCCTGGGTGGGGCTACTGGCGGCGTCGGCGGCCGTCTGGAACAGGCCCTGGGCGACATAACCAAACATCGTGTTGACGGGTCTTCCGGTATGGACGTTCCAGGGATTCTGTTCGTACTGCTCATCCATATATAAAACCTTCGATTGTTGAGCGGCGGCATTGCCGGAGATGAAATAGTTCACGTTGCCAATGCGATCCTGCCAGGTCAGCTCGAGCTCCAGGCCCTGGTAGAGGTCAATGCCCAAATTTTCGGCCGGGTAGTTGATGCCGATGAAGGCGACATTGTCACCGGGTGTCTGCATTACGTCAAAGTAACGTTCGTGGTAATAATCGGCAGCAAGTATCAACCTGTCATGGAGAAAAGACGCGTCGATGCCGCCGTCGAACTTATCCGCCCGCTCCCAGGTGGCATTGCTATTGGCGAGGAACTGGGTTGTCGTGCCTGGTGCTCCTCCTTGTGCATAGCCCCCCATGGACCCATAAGCACTGCCGGCAGGGTAGGAGAGAGGTTCGGAAGTATAATACGTATTATAAATGTAATAGCCATAGTAATCGATGTTGGCATTGCCGGTAAGACCATAGGTAGCGCGCACCTTCAGATGATTGATCCAGGAGGTCAGCGGCTGAAAAAAGGCTTCGCGGGAAATGTCCCAACCCACGCCGCCCGCGTAGAACAGGCCATATTGGTGACCCGGTTCGAAACGGTTATAGCCGCTTTCCACTGCTGCTCCCTGGACGAAATAGCGGTCTTTAAAGCTGTAGTCAACTTTTGCGTCGAAATTAGTCAGCTGGGCCGGCAGGTTATAGCCGATCAGGGAGCGTTTTTGATCTCCCATCACTTCGGCCTTTATCGAATGATCGCCAAAACGCCTGTCATAGCCCAATGCAAGCTGAAAGTAGCGCCAGCGGCCCCATTGGCTTGTCTCGTAGGTGTTCGATTGAGCTAATGATTTGCCAAAGTTGTTATAGCTGGTGTCGCCGGAAGACTGAATCACCTGCTGGGAAACCGTTGTTTGCAGAGCGCGGTTCAGATTGGATTCCGATTCGACGGACACGTTACCGGAAGCCCGGGCCCATAGTCCCTTGAGCACCTGGTCCAGCTTATAGTTCAGGTCCACTTTCGACAACACATCTTTCAGGTGGTCCAAAATATAACCCGAAGCCACCGTTTGGGCCATGAGGTTTTGCGTGAAGTCGGGTCCACCGCCATAGCTGCCGTTCGGGTTCTTCACCGGATACGCGTTATTGGGCGTTTCAAGCAGGGTACTCAGGACAGTGTTGTAAGTCGCTCCGGGCTGGTTGCCGTCCTGGACCCGGCCGAAGACCTGCACCCGAAGGGTAAAATACTTATTGACGTCTACATCGATTTTCGTGTTCAGCAGATAGCGTTGCAGGCCTACGTTGGTGCTATACGAGTTGGCGTTGCTATTGACGAACATACCCTGATCGTTCATATAGCTCAGGGATATCGAATAGCGGGCAAGAGCCGATCCGCCATCGGCGTTGATGTTGACGCGGCTCAGCATCGGTTCGTTGCGCAGGATCTGGTGATACCAGTTGACATCGGGATGACCGATGGGATCCGTATGATAGCGATAGGCATCGAAATCCGACTGCGAATAAATCGCGGGTTTTCCGTTGTTCTCCAGCGCCTCGTTCATCAGGTAGGACCATTGGTAAGCAGGAAGAGGCGTGGGCAGACCAAGAGCAGATTGCGTTCCTGTTTCGGCGGTTATATCGAGCCGGGTGGCGCCGATCCGGGGCTCATTGGTTGTGATGATCAGGGCGCCGCGGGAACTGTTTTGGCCGAGGAACAGATTCGAGAGCGGGTCTTTGATGATCGATACCGACTGAATCGTCCGGGGATCGATAGAGTAAAGTTCGCGCTGGACGCCATCGACGATAGCGATAGGGCTCTGGCCCGAGCTTAGACCATGTCCGCGGAGTGAAATATTGAACTGGGAATTGTCAGTCGGACCCTGACCATTGGCGTAGACAGGAACATTGCCCAACAGCGCGCCTGTCACGAGCGAATCGACGCCGAGGACTCCGAAGCCCGATGTCTGGCCGATATTTACGCCGGTGAGACGACCCTGGAGGGCAAATAAAAAGTTCGTAGCGGGGGATGCCTGCAGGGCTTTTTTGTTGACAGTGGAGATCGATCCGACGAAGCTTTCCCTGTTCGTCTGTTCATACAGCACATCGATCGTCTGGTCTGCCTGGGTGGGAATGAAGATAGAGTCTTGCCGGGCGATCGAGGCGGGGGCATTCGGGCCGGGAGTATGCAGGAAGCGTTCAGTCATCCGGATCGGCGGCAGGCTGTCCGATTTAGGCCGGATATGCATTTCGTCGAAGCGGGGGTGATTGAAGATCAGGATTTTGCCGGGCTGCGTCGGGACATGGAAATGTCCTTCCTGATCGGTGAAGACACCGTTTTGTTGTCCTTTCGTCTGGACGAGGACGCCCGGGATGGGTTTGTTGTACTCGTCGTTCACGGTACCGCTGACCATATAGCCGGCTGGCGGGTTGGGTGTTTGGGCACGGCCGGGTTGAATCGACAATAAAGTCAGTGTAGTGATGGCGATGAGATATTTTAGAAGGCTTTGCTGGCACATAGACATTATTTATTAGATGGTCATTGGCAACCGAAGGTGTATGAAAAGGGCGTTGACGTCCCGTTGAAACCCACTATTACGGAGCCGGTCGCATCAGTGAAGACATATTCTATGCTGTCGAGGCTCTGGCTGGCGGACAGGCCGAACAAGCCCCGGGGCCAGATCGACTTCTGAAAGTTGCCACCGCCCAGGGACTGCAGCTGGCTGGCGTTGGTCTGTTGGCAGACTTTGATGCTGTCCCCCGTGGTTGTGTAGCCGGTGGCACAGAGAAAGACCTGTGAAGCATTGGTGAGGGAGTTATGAACGGCTGTCGAGTTGAAGGGTAAGGTGATGATATCGTTGTCCGTGGCGAAGCCCGGGGTGATGACCGACAGCTGTGGGTCTATGAAATCCAGCAGTGTGCCCGGGCCAGTGACCCGAAGACTTGGGGGGAAGAAAGTGCCGTAATAAGTGGAGGGCGACTGGCTATTAGCGGTGCTGTTGAGACCATCGGTACTTTCGCACACCACATAAGCCATATTGAAGAGCATGTTAGTTTGGGATACTTTGATGTTGACGGTGACCACGACATCGATGTTATTACCGTTGTTGACGGTGTATTGTTGAGGAGATTCAAAGCAGATGTATTCATATTCATTAATCAGGTTACCGGCAGAGCCGATCGTGTTCAGCATATCCGTCTGCCAGCTGAGTCCACCCCCGGTGGGGGCAGGCGTACCGGTAGGGATGAGGTTCATAGGTTGAATTCCGGTAGTGGCTGTGCTGGTAAAAGACACCGTCGTATTGTTGGCGGCGTTCCATTGTGTAGGAACCAGGATGCCGACCACCAGGGCCGACGTTTGTGTAGCGTTGACCTGGCCGATAGTCGCAGTGATCGTGGAGGTCAGGGTCGAGGCGCCGGGGATAGAAGCCGGCTGCGTGACGTTATTGATGGTTATGCTGCAGGCAAAGATGACCAGGACGATCAATGTTCCCGTGATCTTCCATATCCAGTTCCATGCTGATTTCCCGCCACGTAGTTTTATGTTTATCATGTTAGTTGACCTTTTGTAGTGTGTACACGTATGAGTTAGAAGGACAGCCGGGGCTGAACGTCAGAATGATATTTCGGACGCCATTCGCCACGGGGAACTGGAAAGGGGTCGCGATGCTTGAACTGTCCGTCTGGGTGAATATCAGGTCGAAAGGATACTGAGGATTATCGAAGGCCCATTTCCCGTTATGGGAGATGATGAAGGGCACCAGGCTGTCAATCGTGTAGGTGCTGTCGGTGAACACGATATGGAAACCGGAAAAATCAAAGCTACTGGTCAGGTCCGTTCCATTTCGGGTAGCATCGATGATGCCCCAGGTGCCGGTGATATTTTTCACCGGTTCGTTGGGTGGAGTGAGGTGTTCGGTTCTGCAGGAGAAGAGCATGCAGCCCAGGAGAAGGGCGTAGTTAATTTTGATCAGGCGTCGCATGGAATTCAATCGTTGAGTTTAATAAAGCGGATTTTGAAGCAGTTTTGGTGATTTGGCTATTTCGGGCAAAGGCAGTGGCCAGAGATACATGGCGTTGCTGAAAACATGTTGCCGGACCACGAATTCAGTATAGGTAGCCGGAGCTGCCGAAGATCGTTGCACTTCCATACCGTGCATCTGGAGGGTTTCCGTTTGGCCGGCGATCCCCCATCGTCGGACGTCGAAGAAGCGGTGGCCTTCATAAGCGAGTTCCAGCTGGCGTTCCAGTTGTATAGCTGTCCGCATATCCGTCTGACTCAATCCCTGCGGCAGTGTGAAGGGGCGGAGGCCAGCGCGTTGGCGGACGGCCTGAACGGCTGCATATACCTCGGCGGTAGGACCGACCGATTCATTCGTAGCTTCGGCGAAATTCAGGAGAATCTCTGCATAGCGGATCAGCGGCAAACAGCGGTTAGATCCGGTGAAACCATACCATGTCACGGCTGTGTCCAGCATTTTATTAATGTAGTAGCCGGTAGGGGTACCGGTAAATACGGCATCCTGGCTGGCAGCGATGGGTGGAGTATAATTGGCGTTCAGATAAATAGACACGGGTCCCGGAGATTGTTGCCAGAGAGGCCGGATCGTAGAATCGTGGATGACGGTATAATAAAGCCGGGGATCCCTGTTTTGATAAGGTTCGTTGGGGTTATAGCCTGAGTTGGGATCCGTAATGGCCAGCCCGTTACTCATGGGGAAGGCGTCGACGAGTTCCTGGTAAGGATGCGGGCCACCACTACCGCCGCGGGAGGGCACATCCCAGCACTCTTCGATGTATTTATTGCCGGGATCAAACATGTGAGCCAGGATATACTCGGTGTTATCGCGCACCAAAAAGACGGACATGAATCCGTCGCCCGGCGCTCCTGCCGCGCTATCGACGTACAGGAAGTATACTCCCAGGCTGATCACTGCCTGGGCGGCGTTGGCAGCCAACACCCAGCGGTTAGCGTTCTGGTCGGGATAGGCTACGATCGAGTCCAGTCCGCCTGCTGCTGATCCGGCGAAGCCGCCATTCTGGAATAAGGGGCTGGCGGCATAGAGCAGCAAGCGCGATTTCAGGGCCAGGGCGGCGCCGGCGCTGGCGCGGCCGTAATTAGCGCCGCTTTGGGTAGTGGGCAGTAAAGTTGCGGCCGTATCGCATTCGTTAGAGATGTAGTTCACGCAGGTGCTGAAGGAGCTGCGGGGGATATTGACGGGATCGGCTCCCGAAAAGATAGAGTCGCCGATCAAAGGAATGCCGCCATAGTGTTCCAGCATAATAAAATAGTACCATGCACGCAGGAAACGCACTTCGCCTTCCGTCTCAGACTTCAATGCAGCATTGAAAGGTATCTCATAGAGATGGGTGAGGAATTGATTGCACGCCCGGATCTGGGTGTAGGGGGTACTCCACGCATCTGTAGGAACGATCGTGGGATTGACCGTGCCGGTAGCGAACATAGTGAAGCCATTCGAGGCGGAGAGGTTCGGTCCTTCCGCCTCATCACAGGCGGCCTCCAGTCCGGCGACATCGGGGCCGCTGGTGAAGCGCTTCGGGTCGGTAGCAAAACCAATGTTGGTATAGATACCGTTGAGGAACTCCATGGCATAGGTGCTATCTTTAAAAACAACTGTGGAGTCCAGGTTGGTGGTGACGGTGGCGGAAAGAAAACTGTTCTTTTTACAGGCTGTACTTAATGCCAGCGGAAGGATGATGCAGATCCAGGAAGATATCTTTCTCATAACAAGCGTTCGTTAGTGGCGGGTCATTAGTGACCGTAGAATAAAAGTAGAATGTTAAAAACGGTTTAACAAATTTTTCAGGCACTTTTTTGCATATTTATTTATTTTTGATGCTAAAATAATGCTATAGCATTTTAAATGCGCTATATAGTTGTCTGTTTATTAGGCTTTTGGGATCCCAGATATTTTTTAAGCCTTAGATAAATTTTATGCCACGGAAGCAAAATTATACCATAACATTGTATAGTCATGTTTCCCACATTGAGTTATCTGGTCCGTTGGTTGACAGGTTGGAGCCTGTATTTGCCGATCCCGACATTCGGATTTGTCATGGCAATAGCTTTCTGGGCAGCCTATGTGGTCTTCACGTTGGAGTTCCGGCGGAAGCAGCAAAAGTCGGAAGGGCTCCCAAATCAGGGGGGTGCCGCCGGTCCGACGGAAATTCCCGCAGGGATCGATATTGGCCGGTTGATGGACTGGCTGTTGCTGTGGTGTGGAGTGATTGGCTTTGCAGGCGCTCTGTTGCTGGCCAAGCTGGAGGATGGCTATGGGCTGTGGCATCAGCCCTGGCATTGGCTGGTGAGGTATCATGGGCTGACCTTTTATGGCGGTCTTTTATTCGGCGCTGTCACATACCTGTTGATACTGCGGCGTCGCGGCATTTCGCTGGCGACTGCGGCGGATATAGGAAGTCCGGGGATGCTGCTGGCCTATGCTATAGGCCGTATGGGCTGCCATTTAGCGGGTGACGGTGATTGGGGCATCGTCAACCGGTTGGCGAAACCGGCATGGCTATCCTGGGCGCCTGATTGGACGTGGGCGGCGCATTATCCGCATAATGTTATCCGCCAGGGTGTCTGGCTTGAAGGATGCCGTCTAGATTATTGTCAGGTCCTGCCGGATGCGGTATTTCCGACCTCCTTGTATGAGTCGCTGGTTAGTCTGCTGCTGTTCGTTATACTTTGGGGACTGCGCCGTCGCCTGACCGCTCCGGGGCTTTTGTTTTCGCTTTACGCCATGATGATCGGCCTCGAGCGCTTCCTGGTGGAGTATATCCGGATTACGCCCAGGCATGTTTTTTTTGGCTGGATGCTGACCCAGGCACAGCTGATCTCGCTGGGGTTTATGCTTATCGGAATCGCGGGGACCAGTTATATTTTAACATCGTCTGCAAAAAAAGCCTACTTTTATCTTTAGCCTATGTCCAGATCGATCCTTAAAGAAAGTCCGCCGTTAACGAAGGCCGATTGCTTTTCCTTCTATGCCCGGTATAAGACCGAATTCAATTTTCCGGTGCATTATCATGAGGAATATGAACTGAATTTTATCGAAAATGCCAGAGGAGTCCGGCGTGTGGTTGGCGGCAGCATGGAGGAGATCGACAACCTGGAGCTGGTGCTTGTAGGGCCTAATATTCCACACGCCTGGTTTACCTATAAATGCAAAAGCGAACATATCTTCGAGATCACCATCCAGTTCCATCGGGACCTCTTCGATGAGGTTCTCCTCAAGCGCAATCAGCTGAATTTTATCCGCACGTTGTTTGAACGGTCGCTGAAAGGGGTGTCTTTTTCTCGCCGGACCATCGAAAGGGTTGCGCCCCGGTTGAAAGCGCTGGCGGAAAAAGAAGGTTTCGACTCCGTGCTGGAGTTGATGGCAGTTCTGCATGATCTGTCGCTGTCGCCCGACTCGCGTACACTGAGCGACGAAGTTACCTATAACACCGAACTCATCTATAACGACAGTCAGCGGGTAGAGAAGGTCGTGGATTTTATCAATGAACATTTCGGGCGGACCATCAGGCTCGCCGAAGCAGCCGAACTGGTGGAGATGGCAGAGACGGCCTTCAGCCGGTTCTTTAAGGCGAAGACAGGAATCACGTTTGTGGATTACTTGAACGATATCCGGATCGGGCATGCGTCACGGCTGCTGATCGATACAAAAAGCCCTGTTGCAGAAATCGCCTTGGAATGCGGGTTCACCAGTCTTACCAATTTCAACCGCATCTTCAAAAAAAGAAAAGGGTTTGTGCCCAAGGATTTCCGGGAGAAGCATGGAACTCCCGACAAGAAGAAATTTGTGTGACGGTTTTGACATTATCAACATCATATCAAGATGAAATTCACTTTTGCATTAGCTGTTGCATCGTTACTTCTATTTTCCGGCCAAGCCGGTCATGCCCATCCTTTTGACGGCGTACGGGGGGCGGGACGTGCGGGGATTGTAGGGGTTGCGGGGTCTGCGGGGGTTCCGGTGACGCGATGGAATGCCTCCTGGATAAGCGCTCCGGGAATCAGTGGCTCGGAATACGGCGTTTATTATTACAGGAAAGGTCTCGATCTTCCGAGTAAGCCAACGTCTTTTGTAATTCATATATCTTCCTTTTAGGTATATATTTTTTTTGTGAAAGTGTGT
>JAMFSL010000329.1 GCA_026225275.1 Puia dinghuensis | reverse complement strand
GATACTATCATCACGATGGTGGCTGACGATGCGGCACTGCAGCAGATACACCAGGGCAAGGATGGATTGCTGGCGGGGGCCCGGGCCGGTAAGGTCATCGATATGAGCACCGTCTCTCCGGCGACCAGCCGGGAGCTGGCGGCAAAACTGGCGGTCAAGGGTGTCGATTATCTCGATGCCCCTGTCGCGGGGAGTGTCAAACCGGCGGAGCTGGGGCAGCTGGTGATTATGGTGGGCGGGAAAAAAGAAGTGTACGAAGAGACGGTGCCGATCTTTGAAAAGTTAGGAAAAGCGCATTTCTATCTAGGGCAGCAGGGTGCTGGCAATAATGCCAAGCTGGCCATCAATACGTTGCTGGCTTTCAACATGCAGGGGCTGGCCGAATCGGTGCTTTTCGCGAGTGAACATGGGATTCAACCGGAAGCCATGTTGGCCATCATTGGAGAAAGCGCATTGGCTAACGCCATCACTAAAATGAAGACGACCAATATCCTGGCGGCGAACTACCAGCCCGCCTTTGCGTTGAAGCACCTGGCGAAGGATCTGCGGCTGGCGCAGGGTCAGGGGCTGCACACACCCGGAGGGGAGGCGCTGCACGACAGCTATCAGCAGGCGTTGGCGCAGGGTTGGGGAGATAAAGATATTTCGGCGATTTTTCCATTCCTGATGGGGGAAAATGCATAGTTTTGCAGCCCATCAGCCAACTTAGCTCAGATGGTAGAGCATTTCATTCGTAATGAAAGGGTCGTCGGTTCGATTCCGATAGTTGGCTCCCAATTCCATCAGACTTCAGCATATGAAATTATCCCACCTTGCCGAAACCCTGATAGGGTCAGAAATTGTCAAATTAGGCGGCGAGATCCGCGAAAAGATCCGGCAGGGGGAGAAGATTTACAACTTCACGGTAGGAGACTTCGACCCTGCTATTTTCCCCATTCCGAAGGAGCTGGAAGACGGTATCATCGATGCCTATAGAAAGCATTTCACCAATTATCCCGCGGCAGAAGGCAACCTGGACCTCCGGGAATCCATTGCTGTCTTCCTGAAGGACCGGGAAGAACTGGCTTACAGCCCTGCAGAGATCCTGGTAGCCAGCGGTGGCAGG
The DNA here is from genome assembly GCA_026225275.1 of Puia dinghuensis. GTDB lineage: Bacteria > Bacteroidota > Bacteroidia > Chitinophagales > Chitinophagaceae > Puia > Puia dinghuensis_B. The sequence goes on along the minus strand of JAMFSL010000329.1, from coordinate 21,246 downwards.
CCATTGATCTATTCGTTGTTCCGGACGTTGATCGATAAGGGAGACAAGGTGATCTATGCGGTGCCTTCCTGGAACAATAATCACTACACGCATCTGAATGGAGGTGAGCATATCATCATCGAAGCGACGGCAGAGAATAATTTCATGCCAACCGCAGATGCGCTGCGACCTCATGTTGCGAGTGCTACACTACTCTGTCTATGCAGTCCACAAAATCCGACGGGCACGACTATTTCCAGAAAAGACCTGTCGGCCATCTGTGAACTGGTATTGGAAGAGAACAAGCGGCGGGGAGACAATGAAAAGAAGCTGTATGTGCTGTATGATCAGATGTACTGGCAGTTGACCTATGGCAGCATCCAGCATTACAATCCGGTATCGCTGTATCCGGCTATGCGGGAGTATACCATTTTCATCGATGCTATCAGCAAGGCATTCGCCGCGACCGGAGTCAGGATAGGATGGGCTTTCGGCCCCGCTGAGATCATGAAAAAGATGAATGCCATCATGAGCCATATTGGTTGCTGGGCGCCCATGGCCGAACAGAAGGCAACGGCCGTGTTCCTGCTGCAGAAACAGGCCATCGATACTTACCTGACCGGGTTTCGGGCGGCGGTAGCGGAACGGTTACACCTGATCCATGATGGGTTGATCGTCTTGAAGAAAGAAGGTTTCAGTGTGGATGTGCTGGCGCCGGAAGCGGCCATCTACCTGACGATCAAAATTGACCTTATCGGAAAGAAGACAAAGGACGGCGCAATAATCAAAGACCAGCCAGAGGTGACTTCGTATCTATTAAATGCAGCGGGACTGGCTGTGGTACCCTTCTCTGCTTTTGGCGCATCGAAAGCTTCGCCCTGGTACAGGCTGAGTGTCGGTACGTGCAAGCTGGAGGACATTCCTGAGATGTTCCGGAAATTAAGAGAAGCGATGGAGAAATTATCCTAATTCTTATTGCAAATAAAAAAGAATGGTTTCAATTCTTTCTGACGGGTGATGCGTTGGATGCTATCGCGTTTGTAGAGTATTTTGTGCCGGTTGATATCGAACACTTCATGGGCAGTGCAGAATGAATCAATAGTCTCGAACTGGAACAACAGGTCATTGAGTTGTTCTAACTCGCGCTCCATTGACTTTTCATTCATGTGTTCATCCTTCACCAGAACAAGCAAATCCCTGTTACAAGCTTTCATTTCTATTAGATTTTAATACCCGGACATACCTTTAGTGATACCACAGCCGCATTTCTTGCTGCTCCCGCCGATCCCGCGCCCGGAGCTGCAGCCCACGCACACAATGGTACTAAATAAAACCAAGAGAATCAATACCGCTTTTGTAGTTTTCATGATCTTTCCCTACTAATTCCTGATGTATTCCTACTAAATTACCTACTTTGTAACGTAAAAAGTATCGCATTTTGTCTATTCCGCCAAAAATTAACAGTCCGGCTGCTAAAATGCTAAAGGTTCTTGTAGCGCCGCTAGACTGGGGTCTTGGCCACGCAACTCGATGTATTCCAATAATTAAGGAATTAATACATCAAAAATGTCAGGTTATCATCGCTGCCGAAGGGGCTCAAAAAGCGCTGCTGCACGAAGAATTTCCTTTTCTCACTTTTGTCGAATTACCCGGTTACCGCATCCATTATGGCAAAAATCGTGCCCTGACAATTCTTCGGCTTATGGCCTCCATTCCGAAAATCTTGATTCGTATCAAGCGGGAAAATGACTGGCTCCGCCATTTTGCCGACAGGGAACGGCCCGACCTCGTTTTATCTGACAACCGCTATGGGCTGTATCTGCCCGGCACCTTCACGGTCTTTATCACTCATCAATTATCTATACGGACTCCCTTCGGTAAGGTTGCCGACCGGCTGTTGCAACGGATCAATTATTCCGCCATTGGCCGGTTTTCGATTTGTTGGGTGCCGGATATGCCCGGGGCGGATGGGTTGGGCGGAGAACTGTCGCACCCGCGGCTGATGCCGCCGATTTCGACGCGGTATATCGGCTGGTTATCGCGGATGGATGTGATGCCGGCTCCGCGGACAAAAGACTTCGATGTTCTGGTATTGTTATCGGGGCCGGAGCCGCAGCGAACGATCCTGGAGAAAATGATTATAGATCAAGCGGGTGACTGCGAATGTAAAATGGTTTTAGTGAGGGGGCTGCCGGGAGGCGGCGGAAGGTCTTTAAAGACACCTCAGGGGGTAGTGGTGTACGATCATCTGGCGGCCGGGGAATTGCAGCGGCTTATGCTGCGAAGCGACGTGGTGCTGTCGCGGCCGGGGTATAGCACCGTCATGGATCTTAGCCGGGTAGGCAAGAAAGCTATATTCATTCCGACGCCAGGGCAGACGGAACAGGAATACCTGGGCGGGTATCTGGCGGGGAAAGGGCTCGGGATCTGTATACGTCAGCACGTCTTTTCATTAACGTCCGCATTGATGCAGGTACGGAGTCTGGAGGACAAGCCGGGGACCCGCAATACGTTGATGAGAAGTGAAGTCAGGGCAGTGCTGGATATCGCGGCTTCAGTCCTCTGAAGCTTCTTTGGGATAATGAAAAAATAAAAACTGCGTGCCTGCAGCCAGAAAGTCCTGCCAGTGTTCGGCTTCACCAGTGACCGCAAAAACGGCACAGGTAGGCATATTATCCAGCCGGACGGTGGTCAGCATATTCGCAAAGGCGGTAATGCCGGGATTATGAGCGAACAGCGCGACCGTATCGTCTTTATCATCCAGGCCGGCGATGACCTTTTTGAAAACTGGCGGGAGTGCATGATAGAGCTCAGTGACGAATTCAATATCCTTTGACTTCCTAGCGGATTCATGGGCGAATGCCTCGGCCGTTTCTTTGGCCCTTCGGGCGGGGCTGGAGATGAATCGGTCGATAAGGATGCCTGCATTAATCAGACGCCGGGCCATGGCGGGAGCATCTTTTTTACCTCTATCGTTCAATGGGCGGTTGATGTCAGGCATTGAAGCGCTGTCCCAGCTGCTTTTTGCATGACGGATAATTAAAAGGGTCTTCATGTCAATTTTTACTGCTAAATATCGAAGGCCTGGGAGTTGATAAAATTAATCAAAGAAACGGTGTTTTTCAATTTGAGTTTTTTCAGGATGTTATGGCGGTGTACTTCCACGGTTTTGAGAGAAATGTTGAGCTCTGAGGCGATTTCTTTAGAGGAAAGGCCTTCTTTAAGCGCTCTGACGATCTGCATTTCTCTATCGGAAAGACTGTTGATATCCGGATTGACCTGGTCGCCGTTGAGCAACTGGTCGGACAGAATGTTCTTTACTTCCTGACAGATATAAATATGATTATTGCTGACTTCGGCTATTGCTTCCAGCATTTCCTGGCGGGGCGAATTCTTGGTCACATAGCCTTTGGCGCCGAGCCGAAGCATTTTCTTCGCATAGGCAGGCTGAGAGTGCATTGATACCCCAATAATCTTTGAACCGGGGGAATACTTACGGATCTGCTTCAGCACATCAAAACCGCTCATCGGAGCCATATTGATATCCAGCAGCACGACATCGGGTCGTTTGTCCCTTGCGAGTTCAATGGCCCTTTCGCCGTCGCCGCACTCGGCGACTACGTCGAAATTCTCATTTTTACCCAATAAAAAACTCCATGTTTCTCTAATCAGAGTATGATCATCAACGATCATAATAGATACTTTCTTCATAACGCTTGCATTATTCCAGGTTGAATAGGCTAGACATTACTAATTTGAGCGTTAACCAGACAGGACTCTTAAGGGGATTTCGGTACTTTCAGCAACAAAAATGCTGTATAATATTAAGGCTTTTTACTGATAACCACAATTTTATTACCGGGATATTTTTTTACCCGGCACCAATACATTAAATGTATTCTAATAGCCTCGAACATTCTTCCCTTCCATATAGTTGATGAAAGCTTTGTTAACGACCCGGTTTCCGCCGGCTGTGGGATAATTACCGGTGAAATACCAGTCGCCGGTATTGGTGGGGCAGGATTTGTGAAGGGATTCGATGGTCTGGAAGATCACCTGAACCGGAGTGGTGATTTCGGGTGGGGTGATGAGCTGGGCGATCTTATCGGAGATCTCTTGAGTGGTAAAGGGTTTGTAGACCCTTTGTACGACGTTCTCCGTATGCAGCTGTCCGGTACGTTGCAGTTCCTTACAGCGGTCATAAAGTTCGTCGAGGCAGCTTTCCTTTCCGCGTTCTTTCATCAATTCGACAGCGGCGTGGAAGGCGATGAAGTCGCCCATTTTGCTCATGTCGATGCCATAACAATCAGGGTAACGTATCTGGGGGGCCGAGGAGACCACGATGATCTTTTTAGGTTCGAGTCGGGCGAGCATGCGAATGATGCTTTCCTTCAGGGTGGTTCCGCGCACGATGGAATCATCGATGACGACCAGGGTATCGATGCCTTTGCGGACTGTGCCATAGGTCACGTCGTAGACGTGTTGAACCATTTCATTACGGCTTGCGTCTGCCGTGATGAAGGTGCGCATTTTGACATCCTTGATGGCGACTTTTTCCACCCGGATCTTGCGGGTGAGCATTTCGACCAGTTTCTCCTGCGAGATGTCGTTGCCCCATGAAAGGATGCGCTGGATCTTGACGCCTTCCAGGTAGTCATCCATGCCTTTCCAAAGGCCATAGAAGGCTACTTCGGCGGTATTGGGAATGAACGAGAAAATAGTATTTTTCAGATCGTGGTTGATGGCGTTGAGGATCTGATCACTAAGGTTGTAGCCAAGGGCTATCCGTTCGCGGTAGATCTTTTCGTCGCTGCCGCGGGAGAAATAAATCCGTTCGAAGCTACAGGCGCGGCGTTCTTTCGGTTCCAGTATCGTCTCGATCGTAACGCTGCCGTCGGCCCTGACAATGAGACCTTTGCCCGGCATCAGTTCCATCACCTCATTTTCGCCCACATTGAATACCGTGCGGATGGCGGATCTTTCGGAGGCGGCCACCACCACATCTTCATTGACGTAGTAATAAGCCGGCCGGATGCCGTGTGCGTCGCGGAAGACGAAGCTATCGCCGTTGCCAAGGAGGCCGCCTACAGTAAATCCGCCATCGAAGAGGGAGACCGCCTTGCGCAGGAGGCCAACCAGGTCGAGGTTACCGGGAGAGGCTTCATCGGCTTTGACCATGTAATGGTGGATGACTTCCATCATAGCGGCGAGGTCGCTTTGTTTCTGGAATTCACCGGGTTCGACGCCGATGAGGTCGAAGAGTTCGTCCGTATTAACGAGGTTAAAATTACCTGCCAGGGCCAGGTTGAGGGCCGGGATTGTATTTCTTTTGATAAAGGGATGACAGAACTCTGTGAGATTCCTGCCTTGGGTACCATAGCGAAGGTGGCCCAGGAGCAGTTCCCCCAGAAAGGAGATATGTCCTTTCATGAGTCCGGGATGTTGAGTGATGTCGGGCTGATATTGTTCGAGATCCTTGACCTCGCCCATTATTTTGGAGAAGATTTCGGCGATCGGCTGGTGGTTGCCACTGCGGATACGGTGGAGGAAGGGGTGACCGGGTTCGATATTCAATTTGACCGCTGCTACACCTGCGCCGTCCTGCCCCCGGTTATGCTGTTTCTCCATGAGTAAGTACAGTTTGTTGAGACCGTACAGGACTGTGCCGTATTGTTGGAGATAGTAAGAGAACGGTTTGCGTAATCGGATGAATGCGAGGCCGCATTCATGTTTAATTTCGTCACTCATGTCTTTATACGGATCTGATCCGCTTAGTAAGGCGCAAAGTTACGAAAAGACAGCACATAAAAGGTCAGGAAAATGACAGGAGAGGGTCGGAAAGGAAGAGGAATGGGGCGGTATGTACGACTCAGGGGCTGAAGGAAAATAAAAACCCCCAGTCTTCATAGAGTTGGGGGCGGTGTACAACAGGAATTTGAACACTCTTTTCGGGAACCGAGATCCCTGGTCTTTCTAAGGATCAGATTTAACAAGTTTGACAATTGTCAATCAGACCACAAAAATCAGTTAAAGCCCTTTATTTAAAAAGAAAAGGGAATGAAAAAAGCCGTCAATAAGGGGAAATACGGTCGATTTTAGGTGTATATACGTACAGTTCTTGCCGAATATCAATCGACAACAGATTAAGATAATCTAAATGTAAGTGGCATTCGTATTGATGAAGTTGACGAGTGATGCGGAATTCTTTAGTTTTAATTTTTTGAGGATATTATGCCGGTGGACTTCGACGGTTTTGAGGGAGATATTCAGGCTGGTGGCGATCTCTTTGGAGGAGAGCCCTTCTTTGATAAAATTGATGATTTGCATTTCCCTCTCTGTCAATGCATTAATATTTGGGGAATCCTCTTTTTCGTCCAATAGCTGTTCAGAGATGATGTTCTTGATTTCGTCGCAGATATATTTATTACCGTGGTTGACTTCGAGGATGGCTTTGATCATTTCTTCCTTGGACGAGTTCTTCGTCACATAGCCGCGGGCCCCCATCTGGAGCATCTTTTTGGCATACGCGGGCTGGGAGTGCATGGATACACCGATGACTTTCGATCCGGGTGAGATCTTCCTGATCCGCTGGGTAGCTTCAAGGCCGGAAAAGGGGGTCATATTTATATCCATCAGCACGACGTGGGGCCGTTTGGTCCTGGCGAGTTCGACGGCTTCCTGCGCGTCTCCGCATTCGCCTATAACCTGGAATCGGGCGTCACTATTCAGAATATAACTCCAGGTTTCCCGGATCAATTTGTGGTCATCGGCAATTAAGATATTGATCTTGCTCATATAGGATTGTTTTAAAGTTTAGTTACGCAACAAGGATGGCTTTTGTCAAAATTACCCATCCTTGTTTCTTTGTTTAGTATGGGCCTTCGGCCGGCGGACCCATAGGTCCGCTAGGCCCACTAGCCCACAGGTACTTGTACTCTTAGTTTACATCCATGACCAGGGGCGGACTGAATGGTTACCTTCCCGCCAAAGAGGTCTGCCCGGCTACGAATATTGGAAAGGCCGAGGCCTTTTTTCCTGACCTTTTCGGGATTGAATCCTTTTCCGTCGTCAGTCATGTTGAGCTCAATCCGGCCCGCTGTCTCTTCCAGTATAAGCTCGATCACCAGGTTTTGGGCTCCGGAATGCCGAAGGACGTTATTGACCTGTTCCTGGATGATCCGGAAGATCATCAGTTTAGTCTTATCGTTGAGTCTTTCATCAAGGTTTCCGACAGACCGGAATTTGACCTGGATAGTCCGGGTGATCTGTATGCTCTCCACCAGGTCGATAAGCGAGTCCAAGAGGCCGAGGTCACCGATACTGGCGGGGACGAGTGACCGGGAGATATTCCGGATCTCACGGATGGCATTGTGAATGTTGCCGGCGCTGCGGTTGATGAGGTTCAGCCTTTCCTTGTCATCGCTCTTGGCCAGTTCCAGATAGAGTTTAGTCGTAGAAAGGATCTGGTTGATATTATCGTGTAGTTCCTTGCCGATCTCTGCCCGTTCTTTTTCCTGGGCGTCGATCATGGCCTGGGCCAGTAGCTTTTGCTTATTCAATTCCAGTCTCAGCAATTTTTCTTCCGTCTTTTTGCTCTCTATAATGAGTGTTACGAGATTAGCCACCCGTTCGAAGATATCCATTTCGGCCTTGGTGGGTGCTTTGACTGTTGTAAAATATGCGCTGAATGTCGCGAGAACTTCATCGCGGTCATCCATAACCGGGATAGACCAGCAGGCGCGAAGTCCAAACTGAAGGGCCAGGTCGCTGTGTCCGGCCCACAGCGGATCGTTAGCGATATCACTGACGATAACCGTCTGTTTGCGGTACATGGCTGTGCCGCAGCTGCCGGCGTTCGGACCGATCGGAAGGCCATCGATGGCATGCGCATAGATAGCCGGCAGGCCTGGAGCAGAGAGCAGGCGGACGCAGCGACCTTCTTCATCCAATGTCAGCACCATGCAATACATACCGGGAAATATCTTCTGGATGCCTTTGAGAAAGAAATTAAGGAGCGGCTTCAAAAGCATGCGTTGCCCGGTATTCATTTCCAGCACTTGCTTTTCCAGAGCCAGGAGGGCCTCCTGTTTTTTACGTAAGGTCACATCCCTGAGATAAGCAAACATACCCTGATCGGAGGGGTAGAGGCTCATCTCCAACCAGTGGTCGGAACGTTCATGATATTTTTCAAGCGTGACCGTCATTTTCTTTTTGAAGGCTTTGTGAAAGGATTGCCCGATTTCCGTATTTGTCCATTCAGGTAATTGCTCCCAGATCGATTTGCCTACTATATCTATAGCGGAGATACCGGTGATCCTTTCTGCCTCATGATTCCATAGTTGCACCGTGAACTGCTGATCGATCAAAAAAAAGCCGTCGGTTATACTTCTGAGGATGCCCGAGATCTGTTGCGAAGATTGTTGTAACTGATATTCGACCTTCTCTTTTTCCTGGGCTGCCTCTCTGACCTCTGTGATATCTTTATGGTGGATCATGATCCCGGTCAATCGCCGGTTACTATCCCTGGCATAATTAATAACGGTAATAAGGTACGATTTTTTCCCGTTCCCTGAAACATAAGTCGTTTCACCTTCCCAATATCCTGTTTCACAGAGTGTTTGGTATACATCCCGTTCGGTCGTATTGACGAATCGGTGGCTGATCAGCTGCCGGTGGTGCTGGCCGACCGCGAGGTGGGGGGGAATTCCATAGAACTTTTCGGCTCTATCGTTCCAATATACGATCCTGTCTTCCAGATCTGTGGTGATGAGAACATGGGTCACATGCAACTTGGGAATCGAGGAGTGATGATCACTCTCCGGGTAGAAGGTCGCCTTCGCTGAAGCCTCGGCGATCGACGGATAGACTTTTATACCTGTCAGCTGCCAGCCTCCGGAAGGTGCCTCAATGGCATAGGAGGGCGTCGGGATCCAGCGAATAACAAAAGATTTGGCGCCAGGCCATTGAATGGAAAGATCGATTGTTTTAGAAAGGCCGTGCCTGAACAGATCAGGAGAGGGGGGAGGATCTATTTTCCCAAGCCGGGAAAATACAAGTGAAAAATGACTCCCATGAAAATCAGTAATATCTCTCTTTTTCAGCAGTGCAGCAAACCGGGGGCACGTGGACAAGATGGCCCCGTCAGGGGCTATATCCATAAAATAAGGTTGTCTGAATTGCTTTGTCGTAGGCACGGACTTTGGGGCGCTACTTAGCATATTAAATTTAAATATTGCGCTATCAAATTACTAAAGAAGCTGGTATACTCTTCTAAATAATATGTTATTTCGCCCCCTTTAAGTGTTAATACCTAAATTAATTACCGGCTGTTGCCGCATTACCTTCCCATTTTGTCAAATTACTGCAATTCTTATATTCTCCGTCAATCATAACGTACAGTGTAGGAATCTTTTGGATAAACCATTTTTCCAGTGCGGCGTTCTTTTTTTCATCGAGAGCGCGTTGAGCGATCCAGTTATAATCGTCCCGGAGATTTTCGCGGTGGGGGTCGCTTTTGGAGACCATGTATACGAGCCGGACGCCTTTCTTTCCTCTTTCGTCCGTAAAAATGGTGGGCTTGGAATATTGACCGGGTTTCAGGTTCTGGTCTTTCAGCAGGAGCACCATATCCTTATCCAGATCGGAGATCGAGAGGAAGGTACTGCCATTTTTGCCCATGATCTGGCCTGCGGTAGATTTAGCCTGGTCGTCATCGCTGTACTTGCCGACGGCCTCCCCGAAACCCATTGTGCCGGACTGCAGCTGGGTGCGGACCGAATCGAGCAGGGCATCGGACACCTGGACTTCCGCGTCGGTTATCTGGGGTATCCGGAGGATATGTCGGACGACGATATCGTCCCCATTACGGCTGACGAGCTGAATGATATGATAGCCGTATTTGCTCTTGATGACGGAAGATACCTGTCCTTCTTTCAGCCGGAAGGCAGTCGAGAAGAATACGGGGTCCCACATTTTACTGTCATTACGGTTCAATTCGATTTCGCCGCCCCTGTCCTTGCTGCCCGGGTCATCCGAGTAAATCTGGGCGAGGGATTCGAATTTACGCTGACCGGACTCTACCTGCTGCTTGTATTCGTTGAGGTCGTCGATGGCCAGCTTTTCGATATCACGGCTGGCTTTGGGGTAGAGAACGATTTGGTTAAGCTGCATCTGGGATTCGTAGAAGATGCGTTTATCGACCGGGATCTTGTCGTAAAATTCTTTTACCTCTGTCGGGGTGATCTTGACGTCTTCCACGATCTTACCACGCATGGCGGTGGCAAGACGCTGTTCGCGAATGGGGGCCATAAAATCCTGTTTGGCCTGGTATACCGTCCTTTGAGCGATCTGTTCGAAAGCATCTTTCCCTCCATAGAGCTGGATGAAATAGCGGATACGCTGATCCACTTCGGCCTCCACTTCTTCATCACTGACCGGCAGGGAGTCTTTTTCCGCCTGTACGACCAGCGCCTTTTGGATCAGCATATTGTCGAGGATGCTGCACTCATCGACTCCTTTGAGTTCTGCACCGCCCGAATTGCGTTGCATATCGGCGATAGCGGTGGATAGTTCCGATTTAAGAATGATCTTATCGCCTACGATACCGGCAATTTTATCAGCTACTACTTTTTGCTGTGCAAAGCCGGAAATCGCGATCAGGCAAAAAGCGGGTAAGATGAAATACTTCATTTGGCTAAATTATATTGGATAAATGTTAAATACCCCCTTACGGGGGCATTTAACAAAAGATTAGAGTGTTCTTTTCACTTCTTCTTCCTCATAGGCTTCTACTATATCCCCTACGTGGATGTCATTATAGTTCTTGATCGTCAATCCGCATTCCATACTAGATGGGACTTCCTTCACATCGTCCTTGAAACGCTTGAGCGATTGCAGTTCTGCGGATGCGCCTTCCCCGACGGGATAGATCACGATGCCATCGCGAACCAGCCGTATCCTGGAGTTGCGGTAGATCTTTCCCTCGAGTACAAAGCAACCGGCGACAGTCGCCTTGTCGAACTTGAACACATTCCGTACTTCAACGTTGGCCACGACCTTCTCGACCATTTTGGGTTCAAGCAACCCTTCCATGGCGCTCTTGACCTCTTCAATGGCGTTATAAATGATAGAGTAGGTCTTAATTTCCACGCCTTCACTCTCTGCGAGCTTGGCGGCCTGGGAGCTGGGCCGGACGTTGAAGCCGACGATAACGGCATCGGAGGCTGTCGCGAGCAGTACGTCGCTCTCGGTAATGGCGCCAACGGCCTTGTGTACGACCCGGACGGCGATCTCTTCGGTGGAGAGTTTCTGCAGGGAGTCACTGAGGGCTTCGACGGAACCGTCCACGTCACCTTTGATGATGAGGTTAAGTTCTTTAAAGTTACCCAGAGCCAACCGGCGACCGATTTCATCGAGGGTGATATGCTTTTTGGTACGGATACCTTGTTCGCGAAGGATCTGGCCGCGTCTGTTGGCCACTTCCTTGGCCTCGCTTTCATCCGCATATACCCTGAATTTTTCCCCGGCTTGCGGTGCGCCGTTGAGGCCCAGCAGCAGTACAGGAGAAGAAGGTGGCGCATCTTCGATGCGTTTGTTCCTTTCATTGAACATAGCCTTTACGCGACCGAAATATTGTCCTGAAACGACGAGGTCACCGTTGTGGAGAGTACCGCTTTGTACCAGGACAGTAGCGACATAGCCGCGGCCTTTATCGAGAGAGGCCTCGATGACGCTGCCGGCAGCTTCGCGTTCGGGGTTAGCTTTCAGGTCGAGCAGTTCCGCCTCTAGGCCAATCTTTTCCAGCAACAGGTCTATGTTGAGTCCTTTTTTAGCCGAAATTTCCTGGGACTGAAATTTTCCACCCCAGTCTTCGACGAGGATATTCATCCCTGCCAACTGTTCTTTGATCTTTTCCGGATTGGCGCCGTCCCTGTCGATCTTATTGATGGCAAAGACCATGGGCAGGCCGGCGGCCTGTGCATGAGAAATAGCTTCTTTGGTTTGCGGCATCACGGCGTCATCCGCGGCGACGACGATGACTGCCACGTCGGCGGCTTTGGCACCACGGGCACGCATGGCGGTGAAGGCTTCGTGACCGGGTGTATCGAGGAAGGTGATCCTTTTGCCCGTAGTGGTCGTTACCTGGTAGGCGCCGATATGCTGGGTGATCCCGCCGGCTTCACCGGCCACCACGTTAGCGCTGCGGATATAATCCAGCAGGGACGTCTTACCATGGTCGACGTGACCCATGATGGTGACGACGGGTGAACGGGGGAGCAGATCTTCGGGATCGTCCTGATCTTCTTCTTCTTCCATTTCAGCCGCGTCATCGATACCGATGAACTCGACCGTATAACCGAACTCGCCGGCTACCAGCTCGATAACGTCGGCCTCCAGGCGTTGATTGATAGACACCATCATACCCAGGCCCATACATTTGCCGATGACTTCGGCATAGCTGACATCCATCAGGTTGGCGAGTTCGCTGACGCTGATGAATTCCGTGACCTGCAGCCTGCTATCCATTAATTCGTCATTACCGGACGATTCGGCCATTTCGTCGCGTTTAGCGCGGCGATATTTAGCTTTCAGGCTCTTTCCACGGCCGCCGGCGCCCGCCAGCTTAGCCTGGGTTTGCCTGATCTTTTCCTGGATCTCTTTTTTGTCGATCTCTTTCGCTTCGCGGGGGGCGTGCCGTGGGTCGGGACGACGATTGCCTCCGCCCTGTCCACCGGGGGGACGAACACCGCCGGGATTGCGTTGGATCGGAATACGGCTTTGGCCGGGAGGTCTCGGGTTACCGGGGCCGCCGTGCTGACCGCCGCCGCCGTGACCATGTTGACCACCGCCTTGCTGACCACCACCATGCGGCTGACCGCCCTGGCTAGGGCTATGAGCAGGCCTTCCATTGCCAGCACTGTGATCTTTCTTCTCGATGGGAATACGCTTGCGCTTCCTCTTCTCTTCCGAAGGCTGTTTAGGCCGGGTATCGTTGTTGACAGGTAGTTCAATCTTGCCGAGGATCTTGGGCCCTTCCAGTTTTTCGGCCTTGATATTTTCGATGACTGGCGGAGCCTCTTCTTCTTCTGCTGCTGCAATTGCCTCTACCGTCGGTTCTTCCGGCTGTGCGTGTGCGGCGACCACCGGTGGCGCTTCTACCTCTTCTACGATCGTTGTTACCGTAGCAACGGGCTCTTCCACCACTGGGGTTTCGACGATAACGGGGGCCTCGACGGGGCGCTCCGGTTCTACAGCAGGTTCTTCCTCCACGATTTCGGGTGCGGCTTCCTTTTCGACAGGCTTCTTTCCGCCTTTCCTCGGGCGGGTAGACGAGTCGATAGTAGACAGATCGATCTTATCGATGACCTTCGGGCCTTCCAGTTCAGGTGCTTCTATCTTCACTAACTCCACTTCCGCGGGTGCCTCTTCCACGACGGGACGGGCGGCCACCACTACAGGTTCTTCCACCACCACTACCGGCGCTTCTTCCTTAGCCACTTTTTTGACAACGGGTGTCTCTTTCTTTACCGGCTGAGGCTCGTCTTCTTTTTTCTTTTTTCCTTCCAGGCTGCCTTTGGGCAGGTCGATCTGATCGCTCTTGATCTTAGCGACCTTATCTCCCTGGAATTCCTGCTGTAAAGACCTGTACATGTCCTCCGTCAGTTTTGACGTAGGTTTCAGATCGTCTTTACTGAATCCTTTGCCCACCAAAAAATCCACCAGGGTATCTTTCCCGATGTTGAATTCCTTGGCGGCGGCCATTAAGCGTAATGTCTGTAATTCTGCCATAATGAATGTGCGAGAAATTCGCTTTCAAGGAAATTAGCGAATTTCTCGCAAATCGCTAATTTCTGACCTTTCGGTCTGAGTTCGCCGGAACTCCGGGCCCTCGTTCCAGCTCCTCTTCAAAGGAGCGTAGCGTGGGGGCTTCGCCGGCTTTTATGTAAAAATAACTATTTAGGCGTTAACCTTTTTCAAACTCTTCTTTCAATACTCTTCTGACGTCATCGATGGTCTGTTTTTCCAGGTCTGTCCTTCTTTCCAGCTCGTCGGCGGTGAGGTCCAGCACACTGCGGGCAGTGTCGCAACCGATACGCTTGAGCTCGTCAATGACCCAGGGTTCGATTTCGTCGCTAAATTCTTCAAGGTCGATATCGAATTCTTCCGGTTCGCCTTCGTTATCCCGGAATACGTCTATTGTATAACCAGTCAATTCCTGCGCCAATTTGATATTCACTCCTTTACGACCGATTGCCAGGGAGACCTGATCGGGTTTGAGGTAGACATTGGCATGGGACTTTTCATTGTCCAGTTCCATATTGGTGATCTTGGACGGGGTCAGGCTGCGTTGGATCAGCAGCTGGGTGTTAGCGGTCCAGTTGATGACGTCAATATTTTCGTTTTTCAGTTCCCGGACGATGCCATGGATACGGCTTCCTTTCATCCCTACGCAGGCGCCAACGGGATCTATACGGTCATCGTAGGATTCCACTGCGACTTTGGCGCGTTCACCCGGTTCGCGGACGATTCTTTTGATGACGATCAGTCCGTCGAAAATCTCGGGTACTTCGATTTCCAGGAGTTTAGACAGGAACAGGGGGCTGGTCCTGGACAGGATGATGACGGGAGAATTATTTTTCAGTTCCACCTTTTTGACGACGGCCCGGATATTTTCGCCCTTTTTGAAATAATCCTGAGGAATCTGTTCGGATTTGGGAAGGATCAATTCGCTACCTTCTTCATCCAGCAACAGGATTTCTTTTTTCCACACCTGGTAGACTTCTGCGCTCACTATCTCTCCTACCCTTTCGCTATATTTCTTAACGAGTACGTTCTTTTTAAGATCCCCGATACGGCTGGCAAGCGTCTGTTTGGCAGCAAGGATAGCACGGCGGCCGAAATCCAGAATTTCCACTTCTTCATAGAGTTCTTCGCCGACTTCGTAATCGGGTTCTATCTTGACTGCGTCAGTGTAGGCAATCTCAGCGAGAGGATCGTTGACCTCACCATCGCTGACGATGGTGCGTCGGCGCATGATTTCAAGGTCGCCTTTCTCTGCATTCACAATGACGTCAAAATTTTCGTCGCTCCCGTATTTTTTGCGCAACAAAGTTTTGAACACGTCTTCTACTACTTTCATCATGGTAGGACGGTCGATATTCTCTGCCTCCTTAAAATCCTGGAAGGCTTCGATAAGATTGATACTGGCCATACGCTAAAATTTTTTAATTCTCTTAAAAGACTACTTGAATTTTTGTTGTTTTTATGTTTTCGAATAAAAAAGTATGATTGATCACTTCTTTTTTCTTGTTCTTCCCCTTTGTCTCTTCTACAATGATACCATCTTCGCCGACTTCCAGCAGGCGGCCATCGATCCTGGATCCTTCCAGCAGGACGAGTTCTACCAGTCGTCCGATGTTCTTTTTATACTGCCGGTGCAGTTTCAGCGGTTCGTCCAGGCCCGGGGAAGAGACTTCCAGAGAAAAATTGTCGGGGGGGACGATGCCCGATTCTTCCAGCTGTTTGTACAGTGCCCTGTTGACCTGCACGCATTTCTCGATGGAGATACCCTGATCGCCGTCGATGAACACTTTGATATTATTGACGGGTGTGATCCGGACATCTACCAGGAAATGCTCCGGGTCGTCGGCTAAAATTGACCGGGCTAAATCTTCTATTTCTTTGATTGATTCGCTGCTCATCTGTCTGAATGAAAGAAGGGAACGAACCCGTTCCCTTCTCTTGTTTCTTTTTTATCTTCTGCAAATGTAGGATAATTTCTTCTTATCAACCAAAAGTGACATTGGGACGCCTGCGTTTTTTTGTAGTACTTTTAATAAAATAACGAGCATGTCCCCTTCACAGCCCGATAATTTAGGCGGTTTTTTTGCAGAAAATAAAAAGCTCCTGAAGGAATACCTGGAAACGCGGGTGGAAATCTACCGATTGCAGAGTCTGCGGCTATTCGCCAAGTCGGCCGGCTATTTCGCCTGGGTCCTGCTGTCGCTGTTCCTGGCCTTTCTATTCCTGTTTTTCGGCGGGATGATGGTGGCTTTCTGGTTCTCCAACCGGCTGCACAGTCTTGTCAAGGGATTCGGCATGGTGGCCTTAATCATCCTGGTTATTTTCATCCTGATAGCCCTTTTCAGGAGAATTCTTTTTGTTGAGCCTGTCATTCAAAGCATTATACAAGGGTCCAGGGAAGAAGCGGAAGAAGATAATTAATTATTTATATGTATTTATATGCCAAGACTTACTAAAGCCGCGCGAAGCATGCAGGCATTGGATGTGGAGATCCGGCAGCTCCGGCAAAAGGCCCGTCAGCTGGAAGACCAGATGGACGTGAACTTCAATTACCTGCAGGAGCATTCCGGCTCAATGTTCGTCCGATCGTTACTGCCCCGGAAGATAGAGGGGGAAGCCCTGACGGGGGTTAAGCTGCTGGATACTTTTCTGCAGAATGAGCGGTTGCAGAAGATTCTGATCCGGTTGGCGGACCGACTGGCCGAGCGGCTTGGCGATGGACTTAACTGGTTGGCCAGCAGGGTATTCAGGAAATAGTACCCGAAGGAAAGGTTTGTTCCTGCCGGCTTTAGGTCTTTAACAGCCCTTTATCAATCCTTTTCTTACTTTTACAGATTATTTTTTTGTTATGGAGTCTTTACCGGAGATATTTTTCATGGCGATTGTGGTGTACCTGCTGTACAGGTTCATCGTTAATTTCCTGATGCCTGTTATGCGTGCGACCCGGCAGGTACGGGAACAGTTCAGGAATATGCAGGATCAGGCTAACGGAGGCGGTGGTGCGCCGGGTCATGGTGCGCCGCATGGGAGTGCGTCGCGTGGGGGTTTCAGGCCGGGAGCAGGTTTCGGACCGAATGCGGGATTCAGACCAGGCGCAGGTTTTCAGCAAAGTGCGAATGCGGGAAGCCAGCCCGGAACAGGCGATAAACGATCTTCCGCTAAGCCGCCGGCCGATGATTATATCGATTTCGAAGAGATTAAATAGGGGCCCTCGCTCAGGCCTTCGCCTCTCTTACCACTGAAAGTCCATCAGGCTGATGCCCGGACGCAGGAAAAGTCCTCTCAGCCCGGCCTTTTCGGCCCCTTCCACGTTAATCATCGCGTCGTCTACAAAGAGGGTTTCCGCCCCATTCAATCCATTTTCCAGCAGGATATGCTCAAAGGGTTCCCTATCCGGTTTTCTCATTCCAAGTAAATGAGAATAATAAGTCTTTTCAAAATGGTCATCCAGTGTGCCGCCGTCGAATGTCGCCAACCAGATCTGTTGCAGCGCAGCGAGATGGAGAGCATTGGTATTGCTGAACAAAAAAAGCCGGTAGCTTTTGCGAAGATTTTTGAGCAATTGAATGCGTTCGGGCGGGAAGTCGAGCAGCAGGGCATTCCAGCTGTCGATAATGACCTGGTCGGGGACGTCGAGGCCCGTCAGCTGCCTGATCGAGTCGATGAACTGTCGGTCGGTGATACGGCCGATCTCGTAGTCTTTAAAAAAGGAGGCGGCAAATCCATGGCCGAAATATTCCCGGAAATTTTTTACCCCGAGAGCAGTGAAAGCTTTTTCCGTCCGCCCATTGTCCAGGTTGAGTATAACACCCCCCAGGTCGAAGATGATATTTTTCACGCCTTGCATGCTGCAAAAATAAGTCTTTTACCGTGTCCAGTTCACTTTTGCCGACAGGACATCCCTGGAATTTCCACCTGTCATGATCACAAAATCCCCGGGTTCCCAATCATATTTTAATTCGTTGTTATAAAACTTAAGGTCCTGCGGAGTGATGGTAAACATCACCTTCCTGGATTCACCGGCCTTGAGCGCTATTTTCTGAAAGCCTTTCAATTCTTTTACCGGGCGGGTAATGCTGCCGACCAACTGGCGGATATAGAGCTGTACCACTTCACTGCCGTCCTTCGCCCCATCGTTGGTGATGGTGACAGTGGCCGTCAATGGCTGATTTCCTTTGAGAGAGCTGCTGAGCGTCAGGTCGCTATAGGTGAAATGGGTGTAGCTCAATCCATAGCCGAAGGGGTAGACCGGGTCGTTGGACACATCGAGGTAGTTCGACCGGAATTTCTGGAACCAGGCGCCTTCAGGTAATGGACGGCCTGTGTTCATGTGATTGTAATAGAGCGGTATCTGGCCGACGTTCTGTGGCCAGGTAGTAGTGAGCTTGCCCGATGGATTGGTATCCCCGAACAACACATCGGCAATCGCATGACCGGCTTCTGTACCCCCAAACCAAACATCGAGGATAGCCGGTACTTCGTCGTTCTCCCATTTGATGGCCAGCGGACGGCCGGTGAACAACACCAGTACAACGGGTTTGCCGGTTTTCAGCAGCGCTTTCAGAAGGTCCTGCTGGGTCTGCGGAATTTCAATATTGCTACGGCTGCTGGATTCGCCGGTCATCTCAGCCGATTCGCCCAGTGCGGCGACGATGACGTCGGCCCCGGCGGCGGTATTCACTGCATCGCGGATGATGTCTGCCTCCGGACGAGGATCCTGCCTGAGCGTTTTGCCGAAGGCCTCCGCCCTTTGTTCGAAAAGGGTGTCGGCGTCGAGGTTGGAGCCCTGACTATACACGATCCTGACATCGCCGCCTGCCACATCCTTCAGCCCCTGTAACAGAGCGACGGATTTCGAGTTATCGGCAGCTACGCTCCAGGTGCCTGCCATATTCTCCCTGGCATCGGCCAGAGGACCAATGAGGGCGATAGTGCCGGTGCGTTTAAGCGGCAGAACATTACCCTGATTTTTCAGCAACACGAAACAGTCCGACGCAATCTTTCTGGCCTCCATACGGTTGGCCGCGGTAAAGATTTCCGTAGCTGCTCTTTTTTCGTCGCAATACTTATAAGGATCGGTGAAGAGGCCCAGCTTATATTTAGCCTCCAGCACCAGCCGGCAGGCGGCATCGATCTCTGCCATCGTCACTTTACCTTCCTGCAGGGATTTCTTCAGGGTAGTCAGAAAGCCTTCCCCAACCATATCCATGTCGATGCCGGCCTTCAGCGCCAGTGCGGATACCGTCTGCAGGTCACCGAGCCCGTGCGGAATCATTTCGTTGATGCCGGTATAATCGGTGACGTCGAAACCTTTGAAGCCCCAGCGGGTACGCAGCACATCGGTCTGGAGGAATTTATTGGCCGTAGCGGGGATACCATTGACATCATTAAAGGAAGCCATGATGCTGCCAACGCCTGCATCGACGGCGGCTTTATAAGGCGGCAGGTATTCGTTGAACATCCTGGTATAGCTCATGTCCGTGGTGTTGTAGTCGCGGCCGGCTTCTGCAGCGCCATACAACGCGAAATGCTTGACGCAGGCCATGATATCGGTGTTACCGGAAAGATCTTGCTGGTACCCTTTCACCATAGCTTTCGCCACCTGTGATCCGAGGTAGGGGTCTTCGCCGTTACCTTCTGCAATTCGTCCCCAGCGAGGATCGCGGGCGATGTCCACCATCGGCGAAAAAGTCCAGCAGATGCCGTCTGCGCTGGCTTCCGTAGCGGCGATCCGTGCGCTGCGTTCGACCTCCTGCATATCCCAGCTGCAGCTGAGGCCGAGAGGAATAGGAAATACCGTTTCATAACCATGGATGACGTCCATGCCAAAGATCAGGGGAATCTTCAGCCGGCTTTTTTCGACGGCTATTGTCTGTACTTCCCTGATTTTAGCGACTGACTTGATATTGAAGAGGCCACCGACTTTTCCTTCGGCGATTTTTTTGGCAATATCTGAGCTGTTGGCCTGCCCGGTGGTGATGTCGCCGGAGGAAGGCAGGTTGAGCTGACCGATCTTTTCGTCGAGCGTCATTTTGGCCATCAATGACGATATGTATTTGTCCATGGCCGCGGTGCTCGTGCTGCCAGTGGTCGCAGCTCCAGACTGTGCCAGGATACTATTAGCTGACCCTGCAAGCAGGATCATCGCGATCGTTAGAATATTTTTCATATTAGGATAGACACTGATAACGGTTTTATATACTCTTATTTGATCCAGGGGCTGTTGAAACCCAGGCGTTTCAGGCCGGTCTGGACTTCCGGGCAGCTCATGAACAATCGCCACAGCAGACCGGAACGATAATTTTCGATCATGACGACTTCAGGGCCCTGATCGATGGCCAGGTAGCGAGGCGGGTACCATGCGGCTTTTTCGCTAAAGGCATCATAGAAACCATAACGTCCCCAAAGCTCTGCGCGCATTTGTACGTACCAATGCCTGATCGCCGCCATCGATTGTTGCGGAGTATAAGGCAAGGAGGAGATTGCCGCCGTTGGGGATATGACGCCAAGGTCATTTTTTACGTCAGGGGCGTGGGCAGCATATCCTACTACCGAATAGCTGGCCGTCAATCCCCAATTGTCCTCTCCATAGCCCGGATAGTGTTTGGGATTATCGAGACACCAGGTGTAATTGATCATGGATTGGGTAACATTTTCTTTCCAATAATCGGCATATCGATCTTGCAGGCCATGCGGGTCGAGGCCAAGATACGAATATTGTGACCAGAACAGGGGACCGCCATGCGGCGGATCGCCTTGCATATGCAAATGCAGGGTATCATTCTTATAGCAGCTGATCTTGTCGATGTCCCCGTTCTGAGCCCAGCCTTCCTGGTAGACTTCGGCAGGTATCGAATGTTCGGGCGATGAAGCAGCCATGACATACATGATCAGGCACTCGTTATAGCCATGCACGGGGAAATTCTTCTTCCAGGCATAATCAGGGCTCCAGTGCCAGAACAAAACGTTTTGACCGCCGTTACGATACCAATCGAAATCGACTCCACGCCAGAGCGTATCGATTTGGGCAGCCAGTTTTTTTTCGTGCGCATTCCCGTCTCTGAAAAATTGGCGGACACACAATAACCCCTGGAGCAAATAACTGGTCTCCACCAAATCGCCGCCGTCATCTTCGCGCCCGAAGGGTTTCACGTGGCCGGTGGTGTCATTCAGCCAATGCGGCCAGGCGCCGTGAAAGCGGTCGGCCTTTTCCAGGAAGGATACAATTTTTTCGAGGCGTTCGAGGCCTTGTTGCCGGGTGATGAAGTGACGATGAATAGCAACAATGATAGCCATCAATCCGAACCCGCTGCCGCCCGTTGCGATAATCCCCTGATCATGATCTGGATAGATGTTGTCTGTATGGATACGTTCTGCGGCCATGCCGCTGTTAGACTCGGCTCCCGCCCAGAAATATTGAAAGGTTTGTCGTTCCACCAGATCGAGCAAAGCAGAATCGGAAAG
>JAMFSL010000328.1 GCA_026225275.1 Puia dinghuensis | reverse complement strand
CTCTGCCGCCAATATCTTCCCGGCTGTCTTGAGATCCGGAGCTTCGTAAACAATATACCCCTCATAGGAAATGATCCTTTTCAAAAGACTTCGCAGTTTGTCTTCGTCATCGATCAAAAGAATATTTCCGGTGGTCATAATAGCAAGAATTTAAAATCGTACGATCAGATCCATGGCGGCCGTCTTCTGATCCTTCTTCGTCCCATTGTCATACGGGGTAACACCATGCTGCCAGGCTTGCTCATACCTTATCTCAGGTCGGATCGTAATATTCGGCCCAAAAAAATGGACATACCCGATGGTATGGCTGGTGTATAAGGTCGCAAAACCCGTCCTGTTCGCCTGCGGATCATTCAACAGATCGTTACGAATAGAAAAATAATTCCACTTGTTCAGCAGGATCTGAAAATAGTTGACAGCCCCTTGCGTCGTAGCAGCCCCCGGTATCAGCACACCCGGCCCAACCCCTTCATCAAAGGATTTGGCAGGTCCGTTGATCACTGTGCCGCCAGTCAATGCGTGATACTGCCACATATAATACGCCTCCGTCATCATGTGAAAGGTCTCGTTGAACTTATGCCCCCAGGTGATAACCACCATTTGCAGGTCATCATGCTGGTTCTTATAGTCACCATTGCCAAGAGAATTGATCCCTCCATACAAGGAATTATTATTGTTCTTCGATACCCAGCGGGCCATCAACAGCCCATTCAGCTGCGCGGAATTGGACCACGGCGCCATATCATTACCGGCATGCACCCCAACCTCCAACTGCCAGTAGCTTCCCAGCTTGAACGTTGCTTGTACTCCCGTGAAGGTATAAGGATCTACCGTGAACATGAGTGAATGTGAATACAAGTAATTGGTCGGCGCCCATTGAGCCTCGATGTCAGCCGGCGAAATATACCGGCCTACTTTTAAGATCATCCCGTCAGCCACTTTCGGGAAATAGAAGAGGCCATACATCTCAGCCGGGTCCACCCCATACAGGTTATTATGTTGCAGCAGCTGATTACTGAAATAGCCCTTCCCCGTCGTATACCGGTAATCCGTACCAAAAATGACCGTACCCAGAAAACCCCAGTCGAAATGATCAGTCTGGGCCGTGTTGGGCTGCCTGGTAACTTGTATTATAGCCTGGTCCAGCTGCACTGAATTGGGTATCAGGTCGTATGAGGTAGGCGCATTGGAATTCTTTGAACTACTTACATTGCCACCGACATCCACCCAGCCATAGAACTTTACTTTGCTCTTTGTCGCTCCGAAAGCCTTCTGCATCGGGTAATCCGATGGCGTGGCATCGACACCCACCAGCGGCGCTCCATCCCAGTCGGCAGTGGGGAACGGAGGGCTCGGAAGAGGGGACGGAAGGCTACGGATAACGGTATCTCTTTTACTCTTGCCTTTAACCGTGTCGGATGCCGATACCTGGCTGAACCCACTGTAAAACGCCAATAATGCGCTCGAACAAAAAATAAATCTCTTAAGCATACTCTGAATTTATATACCCGCTATTGTCCAAATACATACCAGAGCCTTGCCCATAGGACAGCCAGACACTCAAAACCCAAGACTGTTAAGGGTTTTATAACTTCACGGCCCGGCCAGGTCGTTCCCCGCCTTCCCGATAGCCACCCCGTTTTGAAAAAGATATTGCCAAATCGGCAAACGCGCGACCGGCTCCTGTAAGCAAAAAAAATGCGGCCGGCTTCGCCGGTCGCATCATATAAAATCACAATTTATTTATTACGCCGTCACAGCCTTGCGCCGCGAGACCACCTTTACCGCTTCCTGCCGGTCGGCCTTCCCGGATTCCTTCACATCGGCCAACCGATCGGCCCCCATCTCCGCGGGACTCCACAGCATCGCCGTACAAAAGCAACGCTGCCTCCCCTGCGATTCCAGTACCCCATGGTTCACACAATGCCGGCACTGATCCCAGAATTTCTCATCCCGCGTGATCTCCGTATACGTGACAGGACGAAAACCGAACTCGTGATTCAGCTTCATCACCGCCGCTCCCGTGGTAATACTGAAGATCTTAGCCCGGGGATACTTCCGCCGGCCTAACGCGAATATTTCCTCTTTAATGGACCTGGCTACGCCTGCGCCCCGATACGCCGGATTGACGATCAACCCGCTATTGGACACAAACTCGCCGTCACCCCACGTTTCAATATACGAAAATCCGGCCCAGTCCCCGTTATCGGCTAATGCAATAACGGCCTTGCCGTCATAGATTTTTTGACATAATGACTGTGGTGAACGTCTGGCAATACCCGTTCCCCGGGCTTTGGCCGAAGCTTCCATCTCTCTTAAAATAGGGTATACATACTTGATATCGGCCGGATTAGCCATACGAATGAGGATTCTCCCCTCAGGTTCTTCTTTCATGATCTTGTTGCTTTTTTGATGCTTGTCCAATAGAACAAACCACATTCCGAATTCATCGAAAAACCATAAAGCATTGTTAATCAATCGAAAATATCCCAGCCCAGTGCCGCCAACCCACCTATTTTGAAAAAAGACTTCCATTCCGGGGAACAAATACATCCTTTTTTCCCAGCCCATAAAGTGGCCGAAGCAACATAATCCATTCACAATGAAGCGTTTCCTATAAAAACCCCACTCTAATATTCAATCGGGCACTCTTTTGGCCTCCTCTTGGTAAATTAAATTACTATGCTCAGCCAACAGCAAGTGTCGTTTCTGATAGCCCGTCAGTTCCCCGCAGCCGTTTTTGATCTGTCTGATACGCATCCCTCAGCCTACCAGGCTATCCAGTGCCTGACGGACTATACCCGGCGCATGGCTATCGAACATGACTTTAATAAAGTGAAGAACTGCCTGAACTTCGTTCAGAAAATATATTCAGAAGGTAATGCCCTCGTAAAAAACGCCGTAGAAAACGTCTTTATCTTTTCCTTTTCTTCCTTACTCGCCAATTGTAACCGCATGGAATGGCGCGTTGTCCAGTCCTATATGCCATCGGACCTCTATGCGCTCTATGTTCGGCAGGTGTTGAAGTCGAAATGTTGATCGATATCCATCGAATGCCATGCTTGTGATAGCGTCCCTTCGGGACGCTAAACGGCCACTCCCCGTCCCGGCTCATGTCAGAACTTCGTCGGAACATCGTTCCTCGTTCCTCCTCGTTCGTAACCTTCGCTTAGCTCGGTTACCTTCGGAACGCTAACGCCGTCCCGGCGTTAGGCCGAATTCCTTGCCGCATTAATAATCCCAAAAGAACTCCGCATGATCAATCGCTCATACACCTCCTTCATCGGCTTATTCTCCCCGCTCTTCTCCAGCGCCTGGAACTTCGTCAACGCATACTGCTGTATCGTACTCAGCGGCAACACGATCCGCTCCCGCATCTGGATAGACAACTGCTCCACCGGGTAATCGGCCATCAATTCAGTCTCACCGGATAATTTGAGAATATACTTGCGCGTCAGCTCAAACTCATCGTAGATCATCGTCCAGATCTCCCCATAGACAGGATGCCGCGAAAAATGCTCCGTTAATGGGAAAAAACACTTCTTCATCGCCATCTCACAGTTATCCAGCAACGTCTGGAAAAACAGCGAATTGTCGTACAAATGCTTCACCTCCGCCCATCTCCCCCGCTTGTCCATCTCCTGCAACGCCTTGCCCACGCCATAATAACCCGTCACATTCTGCTTCAACTGGCTCCAGGCGCCGACATACGGGATGGCCCGCAGGTCTTTCAGTTCCAGCCGCCCTGAACTTTTCCGTCGTGAAGGCCGGCTGGCTATATTGGTCTCATTGTAGAACCGCAGCGGACTCACCTCGTTGAGATATTGTAAGAAATACGGATGCTCCTTCAATGTTGAATAGGCCTTATAGCTGTCCACCGCCAGCATCTGTAATAATGCCTCCTCATCCGCCTTCAATGTCACCTCCTTGGAAGAGAAGAGGTCATTCGAAATACCCGCGTGCAACAGCTGCTCGATATTGAACTGCGCTGTATCGACAGTCCCGAAGTTGCTACTCACCGTCTGACCTTGTATCGTAAGCTGGATCTGCTTGTTGGCAATATTCTTCCCCATCGATGCATAGAACCGGTGCGTCTTGCCGCCACCACGGGCAGGAGGACCGCCTCTGCCGTCGAAGAACACCACGTCGATACCATATTTTCCCGAGATCGCCGTCAGCTCTTCCTTGGCCTTATAGATACCCCAGTTGGCCATCAGGTATCCCCCGTCTTTGGTCCCATCCGAAAACCCCAGCATGATCGTCTGCGTATTACCCCGCTGTTGCACATGCTTGCGATAGACCGCATTGGTATATAATTCCTCCATTACCTCTGCTGCCGCCTGCAGGTCTTCCACCGTCTCAAACAAAGGCACTATATCCACCGGCAGCCGGTCTGCACTCCATCCCCCCAACAAAAACAGCCCCATCACCTCCAACACATTTAATGCACTATTACACTGGCTGATGACATAACGATTACAGCCTTCCTCTCCATTCAGTTGCTGAATAGCCCGCACAGTCGGTATCGTCTCCAGCGTATCGCGTACCAACGGATCTTCATACTTCGACGGATCGGCCTGTCCGCTCACACTCGTTAGCAGCTCGATCTTCCGCGCATCCGGCAACGAAACATAATCCTTCGGCAACAGCTTTTCATCGGAAGCTGCAATAGCCGCCAGCACATTCCCGTGCACCGTACTCTCCTGCCGGATATCCAGCGTAGCGAAATGGAGCCCGAAGATCATCACCTTCCCGATCAGGTTGTCTACCTGGTGCAGGAAAAGGCTGTTGTGCTGGTAAATAATGATTTCCCTGATCTGCTGCAGCTGGTCCAATATCTCCTCCTTCGACAGGTCCGTACGCTGATTGGGAATGAAAATATTATTGTAGAGCTTTAGTTCCAGTTCGGCTATCAGCACATCCACCCCCTTGAAAGTCAGCCTCCGCTTCAGCCGTCGCACATCCAGGTAATAGCACTTGATGATGGCCCCGCGTAAAGCTTCCGCCACCCTCAACGTCGTCTCTGCCTTCACGAAAGGATTGCCGTCGCGGTCGCCACCCGGCCAAAAACCCATCTTGATCACCGCATTATCCTTATCCAATGCATGAGGAAATTGGTCCCGCAACGTAGAAATGATCTTGCCACCGGCATGATAAAACACATTCTCCAGGTACCAGATCAGGCTGACAGCCTCGTCGAAAGGCGTCGGCTTCTGCTTCTTCAGGAAAGGCGTCTTTCCCAATTGCTGCATATAAAGATTGATCTCCGCCGCATTGTTCTCGATCACCGCCCTCGACAGATCGTTGATGATACCCAGCACCGCACCAGGATAAAACTGCGTGGGATGTGCCGTCAGCACCATCCGCACCGAATAGTCCCGCAGTTTCTCCGTCAACTCTTCCTCCTTGTCGCCCTGTATCACTTCCGACATCAGGTGCTTCAGCGTCCCGGCTCCACCCATATCATTGACATGACGGAAAGCGGCATCTTCCAACGCATCGAATAACACGATCTGCCGCTCTACATATTGAACGAAACGGAATAAGATATCCGCCTTCTCCCGCTCACCTGCCAGCGACGTATGCCGCCGGAAAAAATCTTCCAGGATATCTTCCGGACTTTGCTTCTTCATATACCCTTCCTCACACACCGTCAGCAACAACGATAACAAGATGCCCGTTTTCTCGATACGATGAAAAGGAAGAGAGGTAAAAAGACTGTTGTATAACTGGAATTTGATGCCGACCAGGTTCTTGAATTGCTGCAACCCCTGGGATGGTTGATAATTCATAATGCGAATTTAATACTGTTCAACAAATACACTACTACTGCAGTAATTATTCAATGGAAAACCAAAATTACTTTATTTACATTAAAGAAAATGGCAATTTTTTGTTTTTTCATTCAATTCTCCTATCTTGTGTTCGATTGAATACCGTGATTTGTAATCAACACCATATCAGCTCCTTTATTACGGCCGTACAAATTACGACTATTATCTCCATTACAACCCGTTAAGGGTTGTCAATTTCCATATCATCCCCCGGGCTTTATTCAAGCTGCTTCTCAAAACACCAGCTCTTTCATTGACAAAAAAATCCAGCTCATGCAGGTTTTAAAATTCGGCGGTTCCTCCGTAGCTAACGCAGAAAATATAGATAAGGTCATCGCCCTCGTCCGCGAAGCACTGACAAAAGACAGGACTATCCTCGTAGTATCTGCCCTCGGAGGCATCACCGATATGCTCATCCAGGCAGCGACAACCGCAGCCGCAGGCGATGAATCATATAAGGACAAATTACAGGCCATTGAAAACCGCCACCTCGAAACAGTCAAAGCGTTACTGCCGCTCACCCGTCAAAGCGGCACACTCAGCGCAGTCAAGACCCGCTGCAACGAAATAGAAGATATCTGCAGTGGCATCTTCCTCCTCGGGGAACTGTCTGTGCGCACCCAGGACAAGGTCGTCAGCTATGGGGAACTGTTATCCTCTTACATCGTCGCCGCCCGCCTGGATGCATTCGACATCGACCATATTTGGAAAGATTCGCGCGACCTCATCACCACCGATTCTCACTTCGGCCATGCTGCCGTCGATTTTCCCCGCACCAACCGGCAAATAAAAGAATTCATCGACCAATCCACCACCTCTCTCTTCGTCTTTCCTGGCTTCATCGCCTCCAACGATAAGGGCATCACCACTACCCTGGGCCGCGGTGGTGGCGACTATACCGCTGCCATCTTCGCCGCAGCCGCCGATGCCAGCCGGCTTGAGATCTGGACGGATGTCTCGGGTATGATGACAGCCGACCCCCGCCTCGTTTCAAATGTCAAACGTATCCCGCATATCTCTTACCAGGAAGCGATGGAGCTATCGCATTTTGGCGCCAAGGTCATCTATCCACCCACGATCCAGCCAGTCATGAGGAAAAACATCCCTGTCTGGATCAAGAATACCTTTGCCCCTTCGGACCCCGGCACGGTCATCGAAGTCGCCGCTACCCACAACGGCAACAGCATCCGGGGTATCTCCAGCATCCCGCGTATCGCCCTGCTGAGCCTTGAAGGCAGCGGAATGGTCGGCATTCCCGGCTTTTCCAAACGCCTCTTCGAGGCCCTGTCGGGTCAACAGATTAACGTGATCCTCATCACCCAGGGATCCTCGGAACACTCAATCTGTGTAGGAGTTGACGAATCGAATGCCGCCATCGCCAAGGCAGCCGTCGACAATGCCTTCAGCCCCGAGATCGCCACCGGTACGGTCGATCCGCTCGTTATTGAGGCAGGCTTATCGGTCATCGCACTGGTGGGCGAACAGATGAAGAGTCACCCCGGTGTCAGTGGCAAAATGTTCGGCGCGCTCGGTCGCAACGGCGTCAACGTCCGGGCTATCGCTCAAGGCTCCTCGGAAAGAAATATCACGGCCGTTATCGCAGCAGGCGATGTAAAAAAAGCGATCAATGTGCTACACGAAGAATTCTTCGAAGCCTCCTACCGCCAGCTCAACCTTTTCATTACCGGCGCCGGCAACGTCGGCCGCCGCCTGATCGATCAGCTGCAAAAACAACAGGACTGGCTCCAGCAACAGCTGCGCATCCAGGTCAGGGTCATAGGACTTGCCAACAGCCGCAAAATGATCTTCGACAACGAAGGCATCGACCTCGCTCACTGGCGTGCCCGCCTCGAACTGGGCAGCCCCATGGACATCGACGAATGGGTGGCCGGCATCACCACGCGTAACCTTCGCAACTCCGTCTTTGCAGACGTGACCGCCAATCAGGATGTAGCCACCTGTTATGCTGCCCTGTTACAACGCAGCATCTCTGTCGTAGCCTGTAATAAAATTGCCTGCTCTTCTCCTTACAGCAACTATCGCCAACTGAAAGACATCGCCCGGGAATATAACGCCCGCTTCCTCTTCGAGACCAACGTCGGCGCCGGTCTGCCGGTCATCGGCACGCTCAACGACCTGCTTCGCAGCGGTGATACCGTTCGCCGCATCGAGGCTGTACTCAGCGGCACATTGAATTTCGTCTTCAATCATTATAATGGCGAAAGACCATTTTCCGACGTCGTCCGCCAGGCGCAGGAAGAAGGCTACACTGAACCTGATCCCCGCCTCGATCTTAGCGGGACTGATGTTATGCGAAAGATCATGATCCTCACCCGCGAAGCAGGCCAGAGGACAGAAATGGACGATATCGCCAATCATTCTTTCCTCCCCGCTTCCTGCATGCAGGGTAGCGTGGAAGATTTCTACGCCGCCATGAAAAAGGAAGAAGCGCATTTTAAACAATTATACCAGGCCGCTGCCGACAAAGGAAAAAAGCTGAAATTCGTTGCACAGTACGACAATGGCATAGCCAGCGTCGGTCTGCAGCATATCGGGCCCGAACAGGATCTCTACCATCTCTACGGAAAAGACAATGTGGTACTGTTCTACACCGATCGCTACAGCGAACAGCCGCTCGTCGTCAAGGGAGCGGGTGCCGGAGCGGAAGTCACCGCCTCAGGAGTATTCGCGGATATTTTACGCATCATTAATTCGTAATCATGAACAAAGTTACCGTTCAATGCCCGGGCACCGTCGCCAATCTCGTCTGCGGCTTCGATATCCTCGGCATGGCGCTTGATGCACCATTCGACATCATGGAAGTCCGTCTTCTCGACGAGCCACGCGTCGTCATCATCAGCAAAGACGGCTTTCCCCTGCCCTCCGACCCTGCACAAAACACTGCCGGCGCCCCGCTGCTTGAAATGCTCGCAGAACTGAACGGCGATGCCCTGGCAACCGCGGGCCGCCGCCTTTCCCGCCCCGTCGGCTTCGAGGTCTCTATCACCAAAAAGATCAAACCCGGCAGCGGCCTCGGCTCCAGTGCCGCCAGCGCCGCAGGCGCAGTAGTCGCAGCCAACCACCTGCTCGGCAACATCTTCTCCAAAGAAGACCTCATCCGCTTCGCTTTATTCGGCGAAAAAGTCGCCTCCGGCGTCAAACATGCCGACAATATCACGCCCTGCATCTATGGCGGTGTCACGCTGATCCGCTCGATCTTCCCTCTTGACATCATTCCGATCCCTGCTCCGCCACTGCACGTGACCGTTGTACATCCGCAGATCGAAGTCCGGACTTCCGATGCCCGGCAGATCCTGCGCAAACAGGTTCTGCTCAAAGATGCCATCCGTCAATGGGGTAACGTCGCCGGATTGGTAGCAGGTTTTATGCTCCAGGACTTTGACCTGATCGGCCGCTCCCTGGAAGACGTCATCATCGAACCCATCCGCAGCATGCTGATACCCGGCTTCGACGCGATCAAACAATGCTGCAAAGAAGCCGGCGCCCTCGGTGGCGGCATCTCCGGCTCGGGTCCCTCGATCTTCATGCTCAGCAAAGACGAATCGACCGCCCGGAAGGTAGAAGACATCATGAAAGACATCTATACCAGGATCGGCCTCGACCATCATACCTATGTAACAACTATCAACCAGCAAGGAGTAAAAGTCATCGCCTGACCCAGACCCCAAAGCTATTCATCCCCAATCGAACACGTATGTTATATTATAGCCTCAACAATCCCGCCGCCCGCGTAACCTTCAAAGAAGCCACCATCCGTGGCCAGGCTCCCGATAAAGGCCTCTATTTTCCTGAACAGATCCCCCGCCTTCCGAAAGAGTTCATCGACAACATCGACCGCTATTCCCGCGAAGAGATCGCCTTCCAGGTCATCGCCCCCTATGTCGATGATACGCTGACGGAAGAAGAGTTGCGCCGCATCGTCGCCGAAACGATCAACTTCGATTTCCCTTTAATACCTATCACCCCCGATATCTACTCGCTGGAATTATTCCACGGCCCTACCCTGGCCTTCAAGGATGTCGGAGCCCGCTTCATGAGCCGCTGCCTGGGTCACTTCGTCCGGGACAACAACAGACCCGTCACGGTACTCGTAGCCACCTCAGGTGACACCGGCGGCGCCGTCGCCAGCGGCTTCTATGGCGTGGAAGGAGTAAACGTCGTCATCCTTTACCCCTCCGGCAAAGTCAGCAGCGTACAGGAACTACAACTCACCACCCTGGGTAAGAATATCATCGCCCTGGAAGTCGACGGCACCTTCGACGACTGTCAGCGGATGGTCAAGGAGGCATTCTCGGACCCCGTACTCAACGACCACCTCTTCCTCACCTCCGCCAATTCAATCAACGTCGCCCGCTGGCTCCCACAGCAATTCTATTACTTCTTCGCCTGGCAGCAATGGCCGGATAAACAGCACCCACCCGTCATCAGCGTCCCCAGCGGAAATTTCGGCAACATTTGTGCAGGCCTGATGGCCTGGAGTTCCGGCTTACCTGTTAATCATTTCATCGCCGCCTGCAACGCCAACAATGTCGTCCCCGTCTATCTGCAGACCGGAGAATACCGCACCAAAGCCGCTCAACCAACCCTCTCCAACGCCATGGACGTCGGCAATCCCAGTAACTTCGTCCGTATCCTCGAGATCTTCGACAAAAAACTCTCCTCCCCGAATGCCTCGCCGTCGTCCGCCAATGCCTCGCCGTCTTCCGCCAATGCCGAACCCCCTTCGCTCCGCGATGTCCTCTCCAGCGTCAGCATCTCAGATGAACAAACAGTCGCCACGATCCTCGACCTCTACACCCATCACCACTATCTGCCCGATCCGCATGGGGCCGTAGGGTATCTCGCCCTCCAACGCTATCTGGCAGCCCATCCCGGCGACAAAGGCATCTTCCTCGAGACCGCCCATCCGGTGAAATTCTACGACGTCGTCGAACCTCTCATCGGCAGCAGCATCCCATTACCGGAAAACGTTAAACCCCTCCTAAATCGACAAAAACACAGCGTCCGCATCGCTCCCGACTACGCGCAGCTGAAGGATTTTTTGCTATCTTGATCTCGTTGTCACAAAACGCAGTTCACCGCAGAACCTTCCGCTATGTTGAAAAATTACCTGAAATTGGCCTGGCGCAACATCACCCGCCACAAAGCCTATACATTTATCAACATACTCGGCCTCTCCATCGGCCTGTCAGTCTGCCTCGTTATTTTCCTGCTTAGCCATTTCGAATTGAGCACCGATACCTTCCATCCCGATGCCCATCGCATCTATCGCCTCATCAGTAAAGAACAACGGCCGGACTTTACCTTCCTGCAAGGCGCGGTCCCCCCTATCGCCCCCCTCGTAGTCCGCCAGGGCATTCCAGGGATAGAGGCCATCGCCGCATGGCACATCTATCCAGCCCATGTCCAGGCCGTCGGCAATGACAAACCGGCAACCGGCGACAAGGTCATCCCCGCACCCGCCACCATCATCG
>JAMFSL010000327.1 GCA_026225275.1 Puia dinghuensis | reverse complement strand
GAAGGCACCTGGAATGGCGACGTCATCAGCCTGCAGCCTTTCTGGTATTATACGTGGGGAACGCCCATGCCGTCACCGTCGCCGCAGAACTGTGAGTTCGTGTCGATGTTCTGGGGAGCGGCCAATGTCACCCCGCAGAATATAACAGCTGTGCAGCAGTTGGCGGCAGAGGGGTCGGTGAAATACGTGTTGGGCTTTAATGAGCCGGACCAGTCCGGCCAATCCAACATGACTGTTTCGCAGGCGCTGGCTTTATGGCCGCAACTGCAGAATATAGGGGTACCCTTAGGCAGCCCGGCGGTATCGTATCCGACGGTGCAATGGTTAGCCGACTTCATGGATTCCGTGACGGCCGAGCATCTGCGGGTGGATTTCATTTGTCTGCATATGTATGTCGGGACCGATGACGTGAACTTTGTGCAGACAGTGGAGCAGGTCTATAATCAATATCACCTGCCGATATGGATAACGGAATTCGCTACGGCAGATTGGAATGCCACGACCCCTGCGTCGAATATGTATACCGCGGCCGATGCGATGGGCTTTATGCAACGGCTCCTGCCCCAGCTGGATTCGTTGAGCTATGTAACACGGTATTCCTGGTTCGACGGTGATCCGAACAGCGCCCAGCTCTGGCCTTCTGCTCTGATCAATACCAATGGGTCTCTGACACCCCTTGGCACCTGGTATGCCAATTATCAGCCGAATACCTCGGTTAAACAGTAGGGCGCAAAAAAGTTTTTTCCTTGGATGGGCCGGAAAGCAGTCCTTCCCTTAGCTTTGCGCCATGGTTAAAAAGTATCTACTGACGGGGCTGCTTTCGGTCTTTTCCATTTATTTGTTGCTGGCACAGGACAGCTATGAGTTACAGTCGGGTTGGAAATGCCAGGCCATCGGCAAGGTAAAGGCCGACGGCGCCAGTATCTCGCAGCCGAAGTTTGCGACGGGAGGCTGGCTGGAAGCCACCGTACCGGGGACGGTGCTGACGACGCTCATCAATAACCATCTTGAGCCCGATCCTTTCTACGGGATGAATAATCAAAAGATCCCGGATATATTCACGACAGGGCGCGACCGCTATACCTATTGGTTTGTGCGGGATTTTAAGGAGTCCCGTCCGGCAGCCGCAGGGGCTTCGGGGGCTTCGGGCTCTTCGGGTCGTCAGGTTTGGTTGCATTTTCGCGGCGTGAATTATGGTTGTGATGTGTGGCTGAATGGACACAAGCTAAATGCGAAAACGCATTTCGGCATGTTCCTGCGGCAAACCTATAATATCACCCCCTACCTGGCGGCGGGTGGGATCAACCGTTTGGCGGTGCTCGTGTATCCCCCAGATCCGGTGGGCAACCCGAATGGCGGCCAGGGTGGTGACGGCGAGATTGCCCGTAATGTTTCGCATCAATATGTAGCCGGATGGGATTGGATCCAACCGATAGCCGACCGAAATACAGGCATCTGGGATAAGGTGACCATCGAACGGACGGGTGCTGTCAGCATCTCTGATCCGCATATCGTCACGGAAGTGCCGGGCATCCGGTATTCGGATGATTCCAACCAGGCGCCGGCTTTGGTGAAGGTCAGTGCAACGGTGGAGAATGCAGGGGCAGCAGCGGTCGAGGGAGAGTTGCGGTATGAGCTGGAAGGTAAGGCGATTGCCGTGAAAGTGACGCTGGCGCCGGGTGAAAAGAAAGAGGTACTGTTGCCGGATTTTGCGCTGACGCGGCCGAGACTTTGGTGGCCTAATGGATATGGCGCTCAGGCGATGTATCATACGACCCTCAGTTTCGCGGAAGTCGATAAGTCAATCGTCAACGAAAGCTCCAAGGTCTTATATCGTGATAGTGACTCCGCATCTCTCGACTTCGGCGTACGCCAGCTAACGACCCGATGGAATACCGAGACCCATAGCCTGCAGTTGGAAGTCAACGGGCAGAAAATATTCATCAAAGGCGGCAACTGGATCGTCTCCGACGAACTGCTGCGGTTCACGCCTGAGCGGTATGATGCTGAGATCAGGTTTCACCGGGATATGAACCTCAATCTGATCCGCGTCTGGGGCGGAGCGCTGACGGAACGACCGGAATTTTATGCTGCCTGTGACCGGTACGGGCTGTTGGTCTTCCAGGACTTCTGGAATTCGGGTGACTGCAACGGGCGATGGGAAGATCCGATGAAAAAAGAGGATCAGTGGACGCGCCGTAAATACCCGGATGACCATGATGTCTTTATCGCTTCGGCGGCCGACCAGATCAAGATGATCCGCAACCATCCTTCGCTGGCATTCTGGTGCGGCGGCAACGAGATCACCCCACCGGCAGATATTTTGCATGCGCTGAAGGATTCACTGATGCCTATGCTGGACGGCACCCGATACTTCATTGACTTTTCCAACTCGGACAGCATGTCTTACACTATGCTTGGTGGCAATGGCGACGGACCTTACGGCATTCAATCCATCAGCACCTTCTGGGGGAAAAAGACCTATCCCTTCAATTCCGAAGTAGGCTCTGTCGGCATGGGAGATTATGAGTCGCTGGAACGTTTCCTGCCAAAAGAGGACCTGGTCCCGCCCTCCTACCCCGGCAAGGAAAATCCCGTATGGAATTATCATAAATATATCAGCTACGATTCATCCGTCTATGCCTATGGCCCGGTAAAAGACCTGCGGGATTATGCCGAAAAGGCCCAGCTGGTGAATTTCGATCAATACCGGGCATTGGAAGAGGGATTCAGTGCGCATATGTGGGACTGGTATACAGGTGAAATTATCTGGAAAACTCAGAATCCCTGGACGGCGTTGCGCGGGCAGATGTATGACTATTATCTCGACGTCAATGCCTGTCTGTATGGTCTGCATGAGGGCAGCCAGCCGTTGCATATCATGTATGATCCGGTAACGGGGATGGTAATGGTGGTTAATAATACGTTCCGGTCCCAGCGGGACCTCATGATGCAGATCCACGTTTACGACATCGATGGAAAAGACCAGTCGCTGGGTCAGCAATTCGAAGAGATCGGACCGACGACCGTTAAAAACTATGTCCCGATCGGCAGGCATCTGGATGCCCTGCGCCGTAAGGAAGGGATCTTTCTGTCATTGCGGCTGGTGAATACAAAACAGCAGATCGTCAGCGATAACTTTTATTGGCTGCCGGATTCTGCCGGGATCTATTCCGGTTTGCAACGAATGAGTAAGACTGCGTTGACGGTTGAAGCGCGAAGTGCCGGCGCCGGCTACGGCAAGCCTTCGGGTTCTTCCGGTAAGGTTTCGGGTTCCTCCGCCGAAGGCGCCGGCCAAAGGCTGGCGACCGACGAGGGAATGCAGGGTGTAGGCGCCGGCCAACGACGGATCGTCGTTACCCTGCGCAATCCGGCAGGTGGTCCGGTGGCTTTTTTCAACCGGGTATCGCTGGTGGACCCGAGCACACACCAACGGATCTTACCTGTCTTCTACAGCGATAATTATATATCTGTGTTGCCCGGGGAAAGCAAGACCATTACCCTGGATTATACGCCGGTTGCCGGTTCGGCCCAGCCGGTGGTATCCGTGAGGGGATGGAATGTAGAGGAACGTTTCTTTACCTTTCCTTAACAAATTCAATAGGTACCTTTGGGTGTTCTTTCTCGTATAACAGACAAAAAATAACAGATGAAAAGATCGATATCCTGGGGTTTGATGCTTTGCACCGCGGTGATGCTGATGGAAGCCTGTAGCTCATCCCGGAGTAGTGAAAGCGCCCAGCCCGCTCCCACGGATAAAGGTTCTGCGTTATGGCTGAGCCAGCCGCTGACCATTGACGGGTCGGATAAGGATTGGCCGGCGCCGTTGCGGTATATAGTGAAGGAGGAGAATGTCCACTACGATTTCGCCAACGACGGACAGAATCTATACATACTTGTCGCTACAAGCAACAAGGCGGAACAGCAGAAGATCATCCAGGGCGGGATGTCGGTATGGGTCAATACCAAGGCTGACAAGAGCAACGGGGATGCTGTCGGAATAGGATATCCGCTGGATGCGCACAGCGATCCTGACCATAACCTGATGGCCGCGGCTCAGCCGCAGCGTTACCAGAGCAACAAGCCGGTGACACTGGACGACAAGAAGTTCTATAGGCTGTATGGATTCGATAAGGATTCCACGATCCAGAATTATACCTACGGAGACAGTAATTCGGTGGGCGTCGTTATGCGGCTGGACTACAACAATGCCGGCGCGCTTATCTACGAGGCGGCGATTCCATTGAAAACGCTTTATCCTCAATACAACACCTCGTCATCGTATGCATCGAGGAGTATTGCGGTGGGTATCTTTATCGAGGGTCTGCCGCCAAACGCCAATGCACCCCGGGGCGGCGGCAGCGGTGGATCGCCTGTCAGCGTCGGCATGGGTATGGGCATGGGAGGGTTCGGCAGCGGCGTAGGGATGGGATTGGGCTTTGGCAGTGGCTTTGGTGGCGGACGACGCAACAACGGCAGCCCGAATCTCTATAGCGAAGCGCAGATCTGGCAAGTCGTGCAGCTGGCGGGGCGCTAATGGATGATCGCCCGGGATCGCCCGAACATCGGCCGATGATCAGTTATCGGGAACCTCTACCGTGATATCGAAATAGCCTTTGTAGTTGGCATAATCTATCGCATTCAGGGCAAACAGAAGGGGGCCATCCTTTGGCGCGGTATAGACGCCATGCTGACCGATAAATTTCCACTGACTTTCCTTAACCCCTGCCATGACCGCACTGCAGGGAATATCGCGTACGATCCTGTATTCCGCCCAGGCGTTACCGAGACCGTCGGCAGTAGCAGGCCCGGACATCATTCCCGTTGAAACAATGCCGTAAGACCTGATATTGACCGTCTGCCCTTGTTTCAGGGACAGATTCGAAATGAAGTGTGACGAAACGGTGCCGCCGTATATTTTGACCCCGCCCTTTTTGGCGATAAACTCAAGGCCATCTATCAATTGCTGGTGATTCCCGTAATAAGACATCATCGCTCCGCCAATGCCGGAGAACAACCCGTTCATCAACCCATCATCGCCATCCGCCACTTTCTCTCCATATTCATTCACGTAGATATAGCTCGGCGTAAAATCGGCGTATTTCCAAAAGTTCATGAAGTTATTGACCCCCGCGTTGATTCCGGTAGCGTCGGGCTGCGCATAACCATTCAATGCTGCCTGGTTATACCAATATCGCCCCGCGATAACATTGTTTTCACCGCCAACGCCCTGGTTATAGCATTTCGACAGCACCACCATCGCTTTGGGCGAGCCTAATACGGCTGCTTTTTTTATCCAGAATAATCCCGAATGTTCATCTTTTTCCACCCCCGGGCCGCCGGCCATGTATACGCCGCCAAGGGCCAGCATGGCTTGCCTGTCGCCCTGATCGGCGGCGGACTTGTACCATTTAATAGCAGTGAGGATATTCCGTTGTACACCCGACTTGCCATCGTAATACACCGTTCCGTTGAATATCATGGCATCCGTGCAGTTTTTGGCCGCCGCGGCCGTGGTGAGCTCGAGGGCCTTATGGATATCAGGCGGTGTATTTCCGTAGCCTTTCGCCACTACATTAGCCAATGCGAGCTCTGCATCCGGGTCACCGAAAGCCTCTCCGGCCTTATACCAGTACAAAGCAGAATCGATGTCATTGCTGACCGATAGTCCTCTTTCATACATCGATCCGATCAGGACCGCCGACTTTTTTACTCCCATACCATAACTCTTCATCAGATAGTCAAAAGCCGCAGCATAGTCCTTTCGCCACACCGATTGCAGCGCGTAGTCATATACGGCAGGCTTAAATCCAGCCGTCGCCGCCTTTTGTAAAAAACTGACGGAGACGGCATTTGCGGATTCTCCTTCCAGCCCCATCTGGCAGGCATAAAACATGAGGTAGATCGCCTCCGCATCTCCTGCTCTGGCCTTTTCCTCCACTTCGCTGATACAGGGTTTGCCGATGGCATACCCCGATTCCTCATCTATTTTATATTCGCCAAAGCCCATGCTCAGAAAGACTGCCTTCCACATCCCCGCCATCTTGTCGCCGGCCGCCACGAGCGGTTCCAGCGATTTGGCAACTCCCGTGTACGGCGTATTCGAGAAACCGTAATAAGCACCTGTGGCCAGCAGCCGTGATGAGGTATACGATGGGACTTTCACCTCCGCCGATTTAAAGAACGGATCGGTGGCCAATGCAAAAGGCTTTTGGGCAATCAGGACATTGCCGGATGAAATGGTCAGCATAAAATGCAGGGAATCCGCGGGTACCCCGAAATTCGTGCTGAGCAGAATACCATAATTGCGGTTGGCGTTGCGGCCCAGCGCAAATTCCGCTTTCATGTCCTTATAATTTTCCAGCCCGTTTTCAGTCTCCGAAGTCGTTAACCGCACTGTCAGATTCTTGAAATTAACCGGTGCATGGTTGCTAAGGGCAACCGTCAGCTGAGCGCGGTCATTGAATTTTATCCCTTGTGAACCATCAGTCGTAGTCATTCCGATATGATCAATCCGAAAAGTGGATTCATCGACCAGGTACTGCCTGTACTTGTCGGGGAACGTAGCAGATACCAGTCGGACCGTTGCTCCACCATCAGTGCCCATCGGTTTTATTTCCATTGTCCCGTTGTCATTCACCACCTGTACTTTGCCGGAACCGAGCATTCCTCCGCTTGTCGGTGTCGATTCGACCGTATCGACTTCGGCTTCGTACAGGGTATTGCCGTCCAACCGGGCCACAAAGACCTTCTTTACCGTCCGGATGGAGGGGCCGCCACTGAGATAAGGAGCATTATCACCATTTTTTCTCCAGTGGAGAATATTGACGCCGCTATACCTTCCCGCCGCATTTTTTTGGAAATACCGTTCTATCAAAGCCGAATTGCCCGGGATATGAAATTCTCCTTGCCATACGCCGGTCAAATCGATGGGCTGCTGACCGAATGACGAAAATGGAAATTGAATGATCACTGCGATCACGAGCAGTGATACTTTTAACCGGGGATTGCGGGGCATATAGAGGGTTTTATTAAAGATAAACAGTTTGGCTGATTGTTTGCATAAGGCAAGACATTGATCATTCTTCGTTAACACAAAAAGCACTACGCATGAAAACAATCATTAAACTGTCCGGTGTATTTGCCGTAAGTATCTTATTTATAATGGGTTGCGTTCCTAAACGCGAATTACGCGCCTCTCAGGCAACTGCACAACAACTGCGGGATGATAGCGCCCGGCTTGCCGGCCAGGTGGGTAGTCTGCAATCGAATATCGGGCAATTAAAGCAACAGATTGGGGATTTGAACAAGAAGGTGGAAGACCTGAACAACCAGGCCGGGATGTTGTCCAGCGATGCCGCTCAAAAGCAGTCTCAGCTGAATATGAGCAAAGAGCAGATAGCTGCACAGCAAAAAAGGCTGGCGGAATTGCAGGATCTGATGGCCCGGCAGAAACAGGCTATCGAACAGATCCGGCAGAAAATGACCGATGCGCTGGTCGGGTTCAATTCGAATGAGCTGTCCGTAGCGATCAAGAACGGTAAGGTATATGTCAGTCTGCAGGAAAATCTGCTGTTCCCTTCGGGCAGTGCGACCGTCAATCCTAAAGGTAAAGAGGCGTTGGGCAAACTGGCCCAGGTGCTGAATAATAACCCGGAAATCACCGTGGATATCGAAGGCCATACGGATTCTATACCTATCCGTGGACGTTACCAGGACAACTGGGCTTTGAGTACGGCACGCGCTACAGCCATCGTCCGCATCCTGACTGTGGATTATACGGTGGATCCGACAAGGGTCATTGCTTCCGGGCATAGCTCATACGATCCGGTGCAGCCCAACAGCACGGCGGATGGAAGGGCGCTAAACAGAAGAACGGAGATCATTTTAACACCGAAGCTGGATGAATTGTATCAGCTGCTGGAATCGGGTCCCGGAACTGCCGGACAATAGGCGGCATATTATAATGAATAGAAGGAGGCCCTCTTCATCGACGGCCTCTTTTTTATTTTAATGATGGATCCGGAAGGAGGTGATGGCTTGTTCGAAAGCTCCCCGGCTCTGCAGCATATGTCCTTTCAGGGCAGAGCAGGTGATAATATAAGAGACGCCTTTATCGGGAATGATATAGCAGATATTCTCGAGATCCAACCCTTCGGGACTCTGTGAATAGTGGAGCCAGCGGGTATGTAAATCCCCGATCGTCCGGTCACCCTGGCCGATCAGTGCAAATTGATGGATATATCGGGCCATATTGTTAATCGTCAGTTGCTCATACTGATCCAGCGTCAACCCGTTCATGGATTGGCTGACTACGCTTACATTCGTCCGGAACCTGATGCTGGGGGAAGGGGTCGACAACATAACGGCCCTGATAGTGCCCATGAGCGTATCCGTGCGATGCCAGCCCGCCGGTGTCTTGATATCGAAATTGCCTGCTCCGGCATTGTTGCCCGGTGTGCTGTCGGCCTTTCTCAATAGTTCAGAATCCGACCGGCGCTGGCTGACCATCATCGAATCCATGCCGCGGATCTGGGAAGTATCTACTTTAAACTGAATATCGCTGGCGCCACCGTGACCCGATTTGCCTTTACAGGCGTATAATAAAAGGAGAGCGGAAATGAGTGTGGTCGAAATACGATTCATACGGGCAAAATTACTTACTCTGTCCCCATCCAACAAAATACCATCCCTTTTTGTTAGGGCCGGTAAATAGCACTCAACTTATGGATCAAAACCAACAAGACCTGTTTATTAAGACGGTACTTTCCAATTGGGAGCTCGCGGTGAAACGGGCATCAAAGTTTTTTGATGCCTGCAGCGACGATGAGTTTTTAACACCCATTGCGCCTGGAAAGAACCGGGTGGTGTACCTGCTGGGACATCTGACGGCAGTGCATGACCGGATGCTGCCCGTACTCGGACTGGGAGAACGGCATTATCCGCAACTTGATGAGCTGTTCATTTCCAACCCTGACAATGCCATTACTGCGCTGCCGTCGATACCTGAATTGCGGAGTCAATGGACGGCGATCAATACATTGCTGACGGAAAAACTGGGTGCATGGACGCCCGGGGAGTGGCTGGAGCGGCATACGGCTGTCACTGCCGAAGACTTTGCCAGGGAGCCGCATCGCAATAAGCTGAATATAGTGCTGAACCGGACAGGACATGTATCTTATCACCTCGGTCAATTGGCCCTGTTAAAAAAATAAGCCCCGTTTTTATGCGTACCGTTATTCTCGAAGAACATGTTAGTTTTCCCGACATGGCGTCCCGGATTCCTTCCGGAGCGCCGGGAGGAGGTTTTTTTGCCAATCTGGGCCCCGACATAAAAAAGCGAATTACCGATGTCGACGGCGAACGTCTGGAAAGTATGGACCGGAATGGGATAACCCTGCAGGTGTTGTCGATCGTCGGTCCGGGGGCGGGTCTGCTCGACCCTGAGGAAGGCATTTCCTTTGCCCGCGATTATAATGACCTGCTGGCCAAAAAGATCCGGAATTATCCCGACCGGCTGGTCGCCTTTGCCACCTTACCCATGACAGCCCCCGAAGCCGCTGCAGATGAGCTACAGCGGGCCGCTACCGAGCATCAATTCCGCGGGGCATTGATCAATGGGCTGACCCGTGGCGAATTTCTCGACCATCCACGATATGCTCCGCTGCTACAACGCGCGGAGGCACTGGAATTACCGATCTATCTCCATCCGGGCATCCCACCCAAGACAGTGGCAGACGCCTATTACAGCGATCTGCCGGGCTCAACGGGCACTTTGTTGTCGCTGTCCGGCTGGGGTTGGCATGCGGAAACGGCGCTTCATATCCTGCGACTGATCGTGTCCGGCACGCTTGACCGCTATCCCCGGCTGCAACTGATCATCGGCCACATGGGGGAAATGCTGCCGATGATGATGGCCCGCTGCGACGACAAATTCAAGGTAGGCACGGTGGCTGCCAATAGCCGTACCATCAGCCAGACCCTGCGGGACCAGGTCTATGTCACGACCAGCGGCCTGTTCACCTGGCCGCCGTTGCAAGCAGCCCTGGCTACCTTCGGCGTCGACCGGGTGCTGTTCTCCGTTGATTATCCTTTCAGTCCGATGGAAGAGGGCCGGCGTTTCCTGGACAGCCTGCCGCTGGCACCGGCGGATGTGGAAAAGATCGCACATGGAAATGCGGATAGGTTGCTTAAGTTGTGAGAACGGGGGAAGTCCCCTATTTTTGCAACACAACTAACCTCATGTCATTCTTCCAGAACAAAGTAGTGGTCATTACCGGCGGCAGCGATGGAATCGGCAAAGCATTGATCGAAGCGTTAATTCCCCTGGGTGCCAAGGTGGCTACCTGCGGGCGTAGCCATGACAAAATCTATAAACTGCAGATGGAGAATTCCAGGGTGCTGCTGCATGCGGTGGCGTGCGATGTCAGCAAGGAAGAAGAGTGTAAACGGTTCATCGAATCGACCATCGAGACCTTCGGCAGGATCGACATCCTCATCAATAATGCGGGTATATCCATGCGGGCACTGTTCGTGGACTGCGATACCGAGGTCACACGTAAAGTCATGGATATCAATTTCTTGGGAGCGGTATATTGTACAAAATATGCTTTGCCGTCTATTCTCGAAAATAAAGGCACGATCGTGGGCATCTCTTCCACGGCAGGCTATCGGGGGTTACCGGGCAGAACGGCATACTCCGCCAGCAAGTTCGCCCTGCAAGGCTGGCTGGAGGCCCTGCGTACCGAAATGCTGCACAGCGGGGTCAATGTGATGTGGGTATGCCCGGGATTCACGGCTTCGAATATTCGCCTGGCGGCTCTCGACAATCACGGACAATCGCGGGGAGAGACGGTTCTCGATGAGGGCAGCATCATGACAGCTGAAGAGTGTGCCCGGCATATCGTCAGAGCCATCGCCAGGGGACGGCGAACGCTCGTACTGACGATGCTTGGCAAGATCACTGTCTTTCTCAATAAAATGGCGCCTGCCCTTGCAGACCGGCTGACTTACCGGCATTATTACAATAAGAAAGGGGAGTTCGTCAAATAATTATACATGGCCTTAATCACCCTAACGTCGGATATCGGTCACCGGGATTATCTGGTAGGGGCTGTCAAAGGCCAGTTGGCGCAGATCAATCCGGATTTCCGCGTGCTGGATATCTCCCATGAACTCTCTCCTTTTAATTACCCGCAGGCGGCGTATGTCTGCCGAAATGCCATCCGTCATTTCCCGCCCTACACCTTCCACCTGCTCCTGGTGAATCTTTTCGAGAAAAAGCCCGAACAACTGCTACTGGCTTTTCACAATGAACAATATTACCTGTGCGCGGACAATGGTCTGCTGACCATGATCATCGAAGGGCGCCCCGAAATGGTCATCGGGTTGCCGCTGGACAAGATGGCCGTCAAGAACACGCTGTATTGTGTGAAAGTGATGGCCACTGCCGTGCAGGAACTGGTCAATGGCGGCAGCCTGCTGAATATCGGTATCCCCGATGTCGCTTTTTCGGAGAAGAATCATTTGCGGCCGGTATTTGGCGACAACTGGATCGAAGGACAGATCATTTTCATCGATCATTTTGAGAATGTCATCGTCAATATCACCCGCGAAGAGTTCGAAGAACGTCGAAAGGG
This sequence comes from Puia dinghuensis, assembly GCA_026225275.1. GTDB lineage: Bacteria > Bacteroidota > Bacteroidia > Chitinophagales > Chitinophagaceae > Puia > Puia dinghuensis_B. The sequence continues at coordinate 9,301 of JAMFSL010000327.1, read as the reverse complement.
GCGGAGTTTTCGTATCGTCTTCAAGCGGGATGAAGTCATCGACCGGATCAGTGAGACCTATGCAGATGTGGGTGAAGGAGAAAAGCTAGCGCTTTTCAATTCGGCAGGCTACCTGGAGATTGCCATCCAAAAGGGTAATGCCGCCGGGTTATTCGGGTTACAGGATTTTACGGAGCAGTCCCAAAATCAATATCTGCAAAGCCGGCTCTTTTATCAAACGGTAAGGGTGTATTTCGAGTAATTTGTGGAAATTCGCGGTATTTGACGTTAATTCGCGTCACTTTCAAAAAAGCTTTCTTTCTATGACATTCAACCGAGTGAACAATATCGTGGGCTGGATCGTGGGACTGATTGCCTGTACTGTCTTCGTCATGACCATGGAACCCACCGGCAGCTTCTGGGATTGCGGTGAGTTCGTCTCCAGCTGCTATAAATTGCAGATCCCCCACCCTCCCGGCGCCCCACTGTTCGTCCTGCTGGGCAGGTTGTTCATCATCCTCTTCGGCGATAATCCCCACACGGCAGCCCGTGGCGTCAATTTCATGAGCGCCATCGCCAGCGGCCTGTCCATCCTTTTCCTGTTCTGGAGCATTACCCATTTCGCCCGCAAGATCGTACTGAAGGGTCTCTCTACCGAGCCCGACAAACGGCAAACTTTTATCATCATGAGCGCAGGCGCTGTCGGCGCGCTGGCTTACTGTTTCACCGATTCCTTTTGGTACAGTGCTGTGGAAGGGGAAGTATATGCTTCATCGGCTTTCTTTACCGCGCTTGTGTTTTGGGCTATCCTCAAATGGGAGCAGAATGCAGACAAGGCCAGGGCCGATCGGTGGATCATCTTCATTTTTTATATGATGGGGTTGTCTATAGGGGTCCACCTGCTGAACCTGCTGACCATCCCCGCCATTGTGATGGTTTATTACTTCAAACGCTACAAGCCGACGACCTGGGGCACCATCATCGCCTTCGTCATCGGCTGCGCGGTCACCGGTGTCGTACAAAAATTCGTTATCCAGTATACTATCAAGGGCGCTACTTCCTTCGACATTTTCTTTGTCAATTCGATGAACATGCCTTTTTTCGTTGGATTCGGCGTTTTCTTCGTGCTGCTGATCGCGGTGCTGGTGACCATTCTCCGCTGGGCGGTCCGCAAAAAATACTATTACGTGAAGATGGCGGTCTGGTCCGCTGCCTTTATGCTGCTGGGCTATTCCACCTATTTCACCACGATGATCCGGTCCAATGCCGATCCCGGCGTCGATATGTACAATGTCGATAACCCTGTCAGCCTCGCGGGCTATCTGAGCCGGGATCAATATGGTGACTGGCCGATCCTCTATGGTCCCGATTTCGAAGACCAGGCGCCCCGGGTGGATGCAGGGCCACTATACGTCAAGGGCAAGGAAAAGTACGAAGTGGCCGGCAAGAACTATGCGCAGGACTGGAGCAACACGCCGTCTTCGCATCTCTTTCCGCGCATGTGGGACGGGGGCAATGACCGGGGACAATTGGATTGTTACAGGGGGTTCGCCGGCATGAGCGACCAGGATGTGCCTAATATGGCCGATAACATCAAATATTTTATCGAATATCAGAACTGGGAGATGTTCGGGCGCTATTTCTTGTGGAATTACTCCGGCAAGCAGAACGACCTGCAGGGTTTTGGCAACAGCCGCGACGGCAATGCTATTAGCGGCATCCCCTTTATCGACAATTGGTTCCTCGGCGATCAAAGCCATATGCCGGATACTATTCACGACAATAACAAGTCCTATAACCGGATGTTCCTGCTGCCGGTCATCCTTGGTTTGATCGGGCTGTTCCTGCAGCTGAACCGCGATCGCGAGGGTTTCCTGGTGACGTTGCTATTGTTCTTCTTCACCGGCTTTGCCATCGTGGTCTACCTCAATCAGGCAGGTTTCCAGCCTCGTGAGCGGGATTATGCCTATGCCGGCGCCTGTTATGCCTTTGCCATCTGGATAGGTTTGGGGGTCATCAAAGTGGCGGAATTATTTTCGACATTTGTTTTCAAGGGTAAGGCAGATTTGGCGAATTATGCCGCCGCAGGGTTATGCTTCCTCGCTGTGCCAGTGCTGATGGGTGACCAGGAATGGGATGACCATGACCGGAGCAAAAAGACGCTGGCGCGGGACATCGGCAAAGACTATCTTGAGAGTTGCCCGCCCAATGCGCTGTTGTTCTCTTTCGGCGATAACGATACTTATCCGCTGTGGTATGCACAGGAGGTAGAAGGCATCCGGCCCGACGTCCGGGTGATGAACTACAGCCTGTTAGGCACGGATTGGTATATCAACCAGCTGCGCTATAAAGTCAACCAGAGCGCACCTTTCGACGTGTTATTCACCCCTGAACAGATACAGGGCAATACCCGCGATGCGGTGCCGATAAGCCCCATTCCGGGCTTCGACCAGAGTAAATACTATGATGCTTACGATATGTTCAGGAACGTAGTGGGCAGCGACGATCCTAAATACACCCAGCAGGGCGAAGACGGGACGATGTATAATTTCCTGCCGTCACATCATTTATCGGTGCCGGTGAATGTGAATCTCGTGCGCAGTAATGGTATCGTCAACGCCGACGACAGCGTTGTGAGTGAACTACATCTCGATATTGCGCCGAAGAAGAACTACCTGTTCAAGAACGAACTGGCCGTACTGGCCATCATCGCTGCGAATAAATGGCAGCGGCCGATCTGTTTTAATTCTACTTACGAAGTGGAGGATCTGGGCCTGACGAAATATATCCGCCAGGATGGTCTGGCCGGCACGTTGGTGCCTGTAGAGTCGCCGGCCGGCAGTAACGGCGCCTACAACAATGATGTGGCTTACCGGAATATGATGACGAAGTTCGCCTATGGCAATGCCATCACACCCGGCGTGTATTACGACGAGGAAAACCGCCGTCATCTGAATACGTTGCGGGCGGCGCATGCACAGCTGGCCCTCAGTCTGATCGATGCGGGGAAAAAAGATTCGGCCCGTAAGCTGCTCGACCACTTCGATCAGAATGTCCTGGAGTCGAATTTCCCCTATGGAATGACGTCTAACCGTGGCAACCAGCACAACAGGATCTCCATGTCCTTTTTGCTGGCTTGTTATCAATCGGGTGATATGACGTTGGCCACGAAAGTGGCCGCTTCCTTGCAAAAGGACCTGTCGCAGCAGTTACGTTATTATAATTCGCTGGGGGATAGCCAGCCCAATGAACAGTTGGCCGTCAATGCACAAATGGCAGAGCAAGGTAAAGGCGGCAATCTGAATGACAAACAGATCGGGTATGTACAGGATATCCTTTCTTCTTATCAGATGCTGCAGCAACTGGATCAATGGTATAAACAATTCGCTGCTCCACCCTCAAAGGTCGGCCTGCCACCTAGATAAGACGCGGCGGCGAGAGAACTAAATCGCCTGCCCGATTGTTGTTATAATGTTATCAATCAAACAGTTCCCAGATGGGGACTGTTTTTATTTTGGGAGCGGTTGCGCAACCAAATAAATCAGTAACTTGAATAGGACTTATTAGATAAATATCAATAAATCAATCTATGATAGGTTTTCATTTTAAAAATTTTGACCCCAACGACGAGGGTAAACCTAAGTTTGACCAGCTGCTGGACATCTTCATGCAGCTGTTGAGCTATACGAACGGGGATGTGGGCGAGGCCTTGCAATGGATGAACCAGTTGGACAAGGAATATCAGTTGACCGACGAGGAGTATGGCATGGGAGACTTTATCGAAGATCTGAAGGATAAAGGCTATATCGACGACAACCGCGAGACGGGGGAGATCAAGATCACTCCCAAGACCGAGCAGGGCATCAGGCGGCGTTCGTTGGAAGAGATCTTCGGCAAGTTGAAAAAGACGAAGTCTGGCAATCATGTTACGTTCAAGCCAGGCGGCGGCGATGAAAGCAATTCAGATACACGTCCTTTTCGGTTTGGCGACCAGCTGGAGCAGATCGACTTCACTGAATCCATCCGCAATGCGCAGATCAATCATGGTATCGAGACGTTCAATATGCAGGAAGACGACCTGAAGATCCGGGAGACGGATTTCAAATCACAGACTTCGACGGTGCTGATGATCGACATTTCCCATTCGATGATCCTGTATGGGGAGGACCGTATCACACCGGCTAAAAAGGTAGCCATGGCGCTTAGCGAGCTGATCACGACGAAGTATCCCAAGGATACGCTGGACATCGTGGTGTTCGGTAATGATGCATGGCCGGTGGAGATCAAAGACCTGCCCTATTTACAGGTGGGTCCTTATCACACCAATACAGTGGCAGGGCTGGAGCTGGCGATGGATATACTGCGGCGGCGGCGGAATGCCAACAAGCAGATCTTTATGATCACCGACGGCAAGCCCACCTGTCTGAAGGTGGGTAAGCGTTATTACAAGAACAGCTTTGGCCTGGACAGGAAGATCACGAGCCGGTGTCTCAACCTTGCAGCACAATGTAAAAAACTGAAGATACCGATCACCACCTTCATGATCGCCAGCGATCCCTATCTGCAACGATTTGTCAATGAATTTACGGAGACCAATAATGGAAAGGCCTTTTTCGCCTCCCTGGACAGGCTGGGAAGTTTTATCTTCCGCGATTTCGAGAGCGGGAAGCGGAAGACGGTCTATTGAGTAGTATATAACGATTGCCGCTGATGGAAGACAAATTGAATTTCTAAATCGAACAAATGGACATTACAAAAGTCAAGACACTTGGAGAACTTAAAAAAACCGGTTATCGCAACAGATCCGTCAAAGAGGAGATCCGGGAGAACCTTATCCGCAAGCTGAAGAACAAGGAAGCAACCTTTCCGGGGATTTTGGGCTATGAGGAATCTGTCATTCCGGATACTGAGCGTGCTCTGTTGTCCCGTCATAATATCCTTTTCCTCGGGCTACGCGGGCAGGCCAAGACAAGGATGGCCAGGCAGATGATAGAGTTATTGGATGAATACGTTCCGTATGTGACAGGCAGTGAGATCAATGACGATCCTTATCGTCCTATTTCCAAATTCTCCCGCGACATGGTGGCCACGCAGGGGGATAACACTCCCATCAGCTGGCTGCACCGCAGCGAACGCTATGGGGAAAAACTGGCCACACCGGACGTCAGCGTAGCCGATCTCATCGGAGATATCGACCCGATCAAGGCCGCCAATCTGCGGCTTAATTTTGCGGACGAAAACGTTATCCATTTCGGAATCATCCCGAAGAGTAACCGTGGCATTTTTGTCATCAATGAAATCCCCGATCTGCAAGCCCGCATCCAGGTATCCCTATTCAATATCCTGGAAGAAGGCGATATCCAGATCCGCGGCTTTAAGTTGCGGATGCCGCTGGACATGTTGTTCGTCTTTACCGCTAACCCGGAGGATTATACGAATCGCGGTTCCATCGTCACGCCGCTGAAGGACAGGATCGAGAGCCAGATATTAACCCATTATCCCAGGAATCTGGAGACGGCGCTGGCCATTACCGAGCAGGAAGCGGATGTCCACGAAGAGCAAAAAAGCAGGGTGGTCGTCAGTGACATTATCAAGCGCCTGATCGAACAGGTTTCTTTTGAAGCCCGGACCAGCGAATATGTGGATAAGAAGAGTGGTGTATCGGCCAGGCTGACCATTGCGGCTTTTGAGAATGCGGTCAGTGCGGCCGAGCGCAGGGCTATCCTCAACAATGAGAAGGAGACACAGGTCTGGATGAGTGACCTGGTGGGCATAGTGCCCAGCATCACCGGGAAGATCGAATTGGTTTATGAAGGGGAACAGGAAGGTCCCTACCAGGTGGCATTCAACCTGCTGGAAAAGTCATTCCGGACGCAATTCGTCAACTATTTTCCTAACCCGGACCAGTTGAAGAAGCGGAAGGCGGACGCCAGGGATGACAATCCTTTCCGGCCGGTGACGCATTGGTTCGACAAAGGCAATCACATCAATCTCTTTTTCAATACTCCGGATGCCGAAAAGGTCCAGCAGTTGTATAAAGTGGACGGTCTGCATGCGCTGGTGAAAAAATATTTCAAGCATACCAATGAAAGAGAGACTGCACTGTTGATGGAATTCGTCCTACACGGACTGGCAGCCTATTCCCTGATCAGCAAAAAAGTGGTCGAAGGAAAGATCGAGTTCAAGGATTTGATCGGCTCGATGGTGAATCTGGGATCGGCAGGCGGGGGCTTCGGAAATGAAGAGGATGATGTGGAGGGAGATGATTTTAATTAACCGGCTCCGGCGATAAGCCCTCGCGGCTCCCTGAGATTCTTCACTAGATGACGTTGACTTCTCTTTCGAGGGTTACGCCGAATTTTTCGTGCACGCTGCGGAGGATCTGTTCACTGAGGTCATAGATCTCGCGACCGGTGGCATGGCCGTAATTGACCAGCACGAGGGCCTGCCGTGCATGGCAGCCTGCGTCGCCATTGCGGTAGCCTTTCCAGCCGCATTGTTCGATAAGCCAGCCTGCGGCTAGTTTGGTGGCGGCGGGTGCCGAAGCTGCGGGCTCAGCGGGGGCGGGGGCCTCAGGGTAGCCGACGATATCCGGGTAGCGGCCTTTTAGTTCGGCGTATTGTTCATTCGGAATGATGGGATTCTTGAAGAAGCTCCCGGCATTACCGATCTGTGCCGGATCGGGCAGTTTGGATGTACGGATGTTGACGACTGCCTGCGAGATCGCCTGTATGCTAAGCTCTTGTATGCCCATCTTCTCCAGCTCTTCCCGGATGGAGCCGTAAGCCGTATGAAAAACGGGGATTTTGTTCAACCGGAAGGTAACGTCGAGGATGATGAACCGGCCTTTGGCTTCTTTTTTAAAGATGCTTTCGCGGTAACCGAAATGGCAATCGTTGAGGGTGAACAGGCGGATTTTGCCGGCTTCGAGATCCCAGGCCGACAGTTCATGGAAGACGTCTTTGATCTCGACGCCATACGCCCCGATATTTTGCATGGGAGCAGCTCCGACGCTGCCGGGGATCAAAGACAGATTTTCTACTCCAGCCCAGTTTCGTCCCAGGCAATATTGTACGAAGCCATGCCAGCTCTCGCCTGCCCCGGCGGTGACGTAGAAGTGATCTTCGTCTTCGTCGACGAGTTCGATGCCTTTGATCTCGTTTTTGAGGACCAGACCATCTATATCCTTGGTAAGCAAGATATTACTTCCTTCGCCCAAAATAAAAACGCTCTCGGCACCTGCCTTTGCCTCCGCCAACAGACCGGCCAGCTGATCCTCATCGGAAAAAACAGCAAAATAACGGGCCGTACTATCGATACCAAAAGTATTGTACTTTTTCAAAAAGAAATGTTCTACCCTACTCATTACAATATTTTACTCGCAATTATACGTTATTAATTCAATTGATTATATTTTAGCATGACGACTTATATATGAAAAAAATATTATTCGGCAGTTTACTCCTTTTCTCCTTAACCTCGACATTTACGGCAACCGCGCAGCAGGACAACCCGTTAATCGTATCCGGCGATTTGTTGCACCAGGGCAGAGTCTTATATGATTCCGGCGCCTATTCGAAAGCTGTCGCGGTCTATTCAAACATTGACAGGAACGATACCAATTATGTAAAAGCACTGTATGATATCGGGCTTTGTTATTATGCCGACAGCCAGTACAGTAAATCCGCATGGTACAATCAGAAAGCGCTGGCGCTGCCGGATGACCGGGAGATGGAACCCGAGATATACAATCAATACGCCAATTCGATAGATGCTGACGGTGACACTAAGGGGGCAATGGAGATCTTTGACTCAGCCATAGTTAAGTATCCTACCTATTCGCTATTTTATCTGAATAAGGCATCCATTCTGATAAAGCTTCACCGGTATCCGGAGGCCGAGCCGATACTGCAGCAGGTTCTCCTGATGGATCCCTATTCCTATAGTTCGCATTTCAAGCTTGGCCTGTGCGCTATTAACGAGGGCAAGCTGATTCAAGCCATATTCAGTTTTACCTGCTATTTGTTGATGTCTCCGGAGGGACGGTTTCATTCGAATTGTCTCAACGTGCTGAATGCCATTGCCCACAATACAGACGAAATCCAAAAACTGGTCAATGACCGGAAATCGGCGACATCGGAAAATTATCAGTTATTGGAACAGATCGTCCAGTCAAAAATTGCGCTGGACAAAAACTATAAGCCACTGATCCAGCTCGATAACCCCATCTCGAGGCAGATACAGGTGATTTTTGAAAAGATGGAATACGATGCATCGGACAGCGATTTCTACACACAATATTATATGCCCTTCCTTAAAGCCTGCTATGGCGGAGGCCAGTTCGAAACCTTTATCAATCATATCTTTTTATCAGCCACAAATATTCCCATCATCCAGGAGTACAATAAGAAACATAAAAATGAAGTGGCCGATCTTACACAGAAGGCTACCAATTATTTTAGTCTGATCCGCCGTACCCGGGAGCTCAACTACAGCAAACGGGACACTTTCAGCAGTCCGATCTGGAGCGTCTCGGAGGGTGAAATAGGTCACGGAAAATACCTGACATATGAAGAGCGGACGGTTGGACCATGGGTATACTATTACCGCGCCGGAAATATCAAGGCCAGGGGTTCGTTCAATGACTGGGGAAAAAAAGAAGGTCCGTGGACATATTATTATTTCGATGGGAAAATTAAGGGAAAAGAAATTTACCAGAATGGCAAGGAGACCGGCGAGGATACTTATTATTTTTCCAACGGGAGCATTTCATCACATTCCTGGTATAAAGACGGCGCGCTTGATAGCGAATCCATATCCTATAACCTGGTAGGCACGCCCAACAGCATTACCCAATACCGGGCCGGCAAAGAAGATGGAATAAAAGCAAGTTTTTTCGATAATGGGGATACCAGCTATATAGAGGCTTACAGCGCCGGCGTCCTCAACGGACCGGTGAAGAGCTGGTATCAGAATAGACAGCTCGAGAGCAGCTATCAAAACGTCAATGGCAAGGCTGAAGGCCCCTACGTGAAATATTATGACAATGGCCAGTTGTCTTCGAAGGGCAACTACAAGCTGGACAAGATGGAAGAGATCTGGTATTATTATCACCCGAACGGGCAGCTGAAAGTCGCACAGAATATTGTCCATGACCTACAGGACGGTGAGCACAAGGAGTTCTTTGACAATGGCGTTGTCAAAACCGAATGTCTGTTCAAACATGGCAAGCTCCAGGGGGATGCGCGCGATTATGATGACGATGGAAAATTGGCCTCCATCTTTCATTATGAGAACGACATCTTACAAAAGACGCAATTTT
>JAMFSL010000326.1 GCA_026225275.1 Puia dinghuensis | reverse complement strand
TAATGCGTATAAACCAATCGCACCTTATCGTCCTCCATCAACGGATCGGTCAAAAAAGCACTCCGCAGCTCCTCGCTAGTCATCCCTCGTACTTCCTTGGGGCTGTGTTCGAATCTTATTTCCATAATAATTGTTTTTTATCTGCCTGCCTCTCGGCAGTCCTCATCTTCCCATCCACCCCCCATCCACAGTCAAAATCGTCCCATGTACATAATCCGCAGCCGCAGACGCCAGAAAAACCGCAGGCCCCCGGAAATCATCCGGCTCACCCCACCGCCCCGCCGGTATCCTGTCCATAATGCTCTTGCTGCGCACCGGATCGTTACGCAGTGCCGTCGTATTATCGGTGCTGATGTAACCGGGAGCGATGCCGTTGACATTCACGCCCTGCGATGCCCACTCATTCGCCAACGCTTTGACAAGACTGGCAATAGCCCCCTTGCTGGCCGCATAACCGGGAACGTTGATTCCTCCCTGAAAACTCAGCAGTGAACAAGTAAAAATGATCCTGCCCGAATGCCGGGCCAGCATCTCGCCCCCGAATTCCCGTGCAAGAATGAAGGCAGCATCCAGGTTGATGGATAAAACCTTGTCCCAATAGTCATCGGAATGTTGCGCAGCAGGCTGACGAAGGATCATCCCCGCGTTATTGATAAGAATATCGACTCGCCGGCCATCCCCTTTCACCCGCGTAATAAAGGCGTATACCGCTTCACGCTCGGTCAGATCAGCCTGATAAGCTGTAAACTGGCGCCCCAATGCCCGCACTTCTTTTTCTACATCGCCGTCCTGCAGCGGCATAGAGGCGGATACCCCGATAATGTCCGCTCCGGCTTCAGCCAGCCCCAGCGCCATCGCCCGGCCAATACCTTTATTACAACCGGTGACCAACGCCGTCTTTCCCTTCAAATTAAAAAGATCACTCATAATCCTGTAATGTACAGTTCACTACCTTTGCCACAAATTTTTTTTACGAAAACGATTGCGCTAAAGGCATGAAGTTCGAAGCCATCACCATAAAAGACATCGCCAAAGCACTGAACCTGTCGGTATCGACGGTCAGCAAGGCCCTCCACGGCAGTCACGAGATCAGCAAGGAGACAAAGGCCCAGGTATTGGCCTATGCAAGCAAGTATAAGTACAAACCCAACCCGATCGCCCAAAGCCTCAAAAAGGGCCGGAGCAAGTCTATCGGAGTGATTGTCTGCAACATCGACAACAATTTCTTTTCCCAGGCCATCAATGGCATCGAGTCGGTCGCACGCCAGAAGGATTATAATGTCATCATCACCCAAAGCCAGGAATCGTATGACCGCGAAGTGGCCAACAGCGAACACCTGTCTTCCCGCTCGGTAGATGGACTGATCATTTCCCTGTCGGCAGAAACCCGCAATGTCGATCATCTCGTCAGGCTGCACGAAAAAGGCCTGCCGATCGCCCTCTTCGACCGGGTCACGGATGCCATCGCCACTCACCAGGTCATTGCCGATAATTACAAAGGCGCCTACGAGGCAACCCGGCACCTCCTGCAGCAGGGATTCCGGCGCATCGCCCATATCACCAGTTCGCTAAGCCTGTCCATTACGGTCGAACGCATGCAGGGCTACCGGCAGGCCCTCGAAGATGCAGGCTTGCAGCCTGACGAACGTTATATCAAACTATGTGCACATGGCGGCATGATCCAGGAAGAAACACGCCTGGCGCTGATGCAACTATTGGAATTGGAAGATAGACCGGATGCCATTTTTACCGCCAGCGACCGGTTGAGCACCACCACGCTGAGTTTACTGCGCCAGATGTATATAGAAATTCCCGGCCAGATAGCCCTGGTAGGATTCACGAATTCCATTTCGGCGGACATCTTCAACCCTGCCCTTACCGCCGTCGTCCAACCTGCCCTGGAAATGGGTCAGCAGATCACCGAATTGCTGATCCAGCTGATAGAAAGTAAACGCCCGGTCACCAGCTTTCAAAAACTCGTCCTGGCCACAGAACTGAAGATCCGCGATTCATCAACCCGCCCCCCCGCCTGAGCAACCGCCCCCGCAAATTCATCGATCAGAATTCCAGCTGCACCAACGCAACGGCCTGACGGGACAGCGTCAGCGGGATCGTAAGCGCCCCATTCTTCACTTCCATCGTCACAGGTACCCCGGCCTGTTGCAAATGGCCCGCCGCCTCCAGCTCCCGATACTGATCCCCGGTAACAGTCTGTGATGATCCCATTTTTTTCCAGGCCGTATAGGCATTACTATGATTTTCGTCAATGAGATATTCCACCAGCTTGACCTTCTTCGCCGGAAGGTTCCGTACAACGATCTGACGCTGCTCCCCCTCGCCAGGAAGATCGTCAGCCGTATAATCCCAGCACATCACCGATAGTGAATGCTTGTCCGCCACAGCAAAAACATTCGCAGCCGCACCACCCACACCCGCATCGCCCGCACCCGCGCCGCCAGCGCCACCCGCCTCTATCCGCCGGCCCCGCATCATCCCAAACATCCTGAACACATTGAGCACCGGCTTATCCACCCCATTGGTCGCAAGATCACGCAGCCCGTCAAACCATTTTTGCCCCTCGAATTCGAATGACCAGCTCATAGCGCCAGCCAGGTTCACACCCATGCTGTCGGCCACACGGGCAATCCGGGTAAAAGACGCAGCAGTATAGCTGGAGTACATCGTGCCATTACGATAGGCATTCTCCGGATTAGTAGCCATCCCGCAGGCAGCACAGCCCTCAGGATCGCATTCCGTAATATAGATAGGCAGCTGACTGTACGCCGATGCTTTTACAATGGCAAATCCCCGGGATACATCGGCCAGTTGCGGGTTCATATTCATCCGCACATGACCATCCACAAATTTGGGGCTGCCCTTGGCGTGATAGCTGATAAAATCCAGCGGTACCCCCTTTTTGCCAGTGGCAGCATTAATGCCTGTATTACAATGGACGAGGAAGTCCTGCAACCAGTTGGCCGCCTTACTCCAGCTGGGACCTGTGGTAGCAGGCCCCCCGACACGGGCTGACGGCAATGCCGATTTCACCGCCTCGGCAGTATAATCATACAGCGTGAAATATTCCGCTTCCGTGCCCTTCCAATAGCTGATGTTCGGCTCATTCCAAACCTCCCACAACCAGCTGGCCACTTCTTTCTCCCCATAACGGTGTATGGAATGAAGAACCCATTGCCTGACCAGCTCGCCCCACTTCTGATAGTCGCTGGGCGGCCAGGCCCAACCGGTATAGATGCTGTCATAAGCAACCCCGGGATGCCAGTAATGACGATAGGGATGTGGGTGAGTAGACAATGCCTCCGGCATAAATCCGATTTCCGCCAGCGGCTTCATACCCCGGCTCACATAAGCATCGAAGATGCTATCCACCAGGCGCCAGTCATACACGGGATGGCCTTGCGCATCCTCGGTATAGGCATTGGTGGAACCCCATTTCAAAGCAGGCGTACCATCGCCGGTGGTCAGCAGGTTGTGGCAGCGCACATAGACAGGGACAGGGCTCAGTGCCGCCAGCTCGCTCAGCAGCTTTTTACCATCCCGCCCGTAGGTATAATTAGGTTCGTCATAACCAAAACAGGCCCAGAACGGATTGAGCTCATGCCCCTGTGCCGCATAGTCGATAGTAATGGTCGTATCCACGGCCCCGGCCCCCACTTCCCCCGCCCCAGCACTCATCGCGCTAACACAAATCCCCGCTAGGAATAGCAGGGATCCATTAACCAAAACCAGCTGCGATGCCAGTTTAATCGATCTAGTCAACATGAGAAAACATTTTATAGGTCAATCGGCATAAGTAGCCACCGGCTTAATAGCAAGATAATCGGGCAGCGGAGGCCGGCTGGCAATGCAATCCCCGATGGTTTTCAGAATTTTTTCCCTTTCCTTGCCTTCCAGCCTCAGCCGGGGAGCGCGGACATATTCACTGCCGATCCCTGTCTGGGCTTCGGCTAACTTGATGTATTGCACTAATTTGCTGTGAATATCCAGCTCGAGCACCGGCAGGAACCAGCGATAGATGGACATGGCCTCTTCTATCCGGCCCGCTTTTACCAGCCGGTATATCGCCACGGTCTCCGCCGGAAAGGCGCAAACGAGGCCAGCCACCCAGCCCACAGCACCCATCAGCATTTCTTCCATGGCCAGCGTATCTACCCCGCAAAGGATCTGTAACCTGTCCCCAAAGCGATTGATCATCCGCGTTACATTTGACACATCTCTCGTAGACTCCTTCACGGACTGTATATTGGGACATTCGATCAATTCTTCGAACATGTCCAGCGTAACCTCAGTCTTGTAATCGACAGGATTATTGTAGATCATGATGGGCAGATCGGTGGACTGGGCAACGGTCTTGAAATAGGCCACGGTTTCCCGGTGGTCGGCGCTATAGCGCATGGGAGGCAGGATCATCAGCCCGGCAGCACCCCATTGTTTCGCCAGAGCAGCCTGCTGCAACGCCTCCTTTGTCGACCCCTCGGCAATATTCAGAATGACGGGCACACGGCCATTGGCGCACTGGACGGAAAATCGCACCAGTTGCTCCTTTTCGCCGAGACTCAGCACACTGGCCTCACCCAGACTCCCGCCGAGGATAATCCCATCCACACCGGCAGCAATCTGGAATTCCAGGTTCTTTTCAAATAGCGTCATATCCAGCTCGTCCTTGGCAGTAAATTTGGTAGTAAGTGCAGGGAAGACCCCTTTCCAGACAATAGACATAAATTATTTTTTCAAATGTATTTATTAGAAAACGAGAAAGTATGTTCGTTTTTAATCAATCCTGCGCAAATATTAACCTATTATCCGGCACATAACCCGCCCCGTCATAACTCGTTGGTATTACGATGCGGCGGTTCAACCCCCAACAAATGCCTCACAAAGAAATCCCTTCTCTCGATCCGCCCATAAGGACCGCCGTCAGTATGGTCAAACCCGGGCAGCGGCAGGAATTCGAAAGTCTTTCCGGCCTTGATCAGCGCATCAGCCACCCGGTAAGTCGATTCGGGTGGCACATTGTTATCGGCCTCCCCAACCATCAGCAACAGATCGCCACGCAGCTTCCAGGCATTGGTGACATTAGACTGCTCATCGTAATGCTTGCCCACAGGATAGCCCATCCACTGCTCATTCCACCATTGCTTGTCGATCCTGTTGTCATGACAACCGCACGAGGACACGGCTGCCTTGTAAAAATCGCTATGGAAGAGCAGGCCGCCCAGCGAATTTTGCCCTCCGGCTGAAGTGCCGTACAGCCCTACACGCGTCGTGTCAACATACGGATACTTTACCGCCAGCGCCTTGATCCACAATATCCTGTCGGGAAAACCCGCATCGGCCAGGTTCTTCCAGCAGACATCATGAAAGGCCTTGGACCGGTTGGCAGTGCCCATCCCGTCGATCTGAACCACGATAAATCCCAGTTGAGCGATACTTTGCATTTCTCCATACCTGCCCGTAAAATCCTTGGGCACAAAAGCATCCTGGGGCCCTGCATAAATATTTTCGATAACAGGATACTTCTTATTCGGATCGAAATCGGCCGGCCGGACGATGACACCCCAGATATCGGTCACCCCATCCCGGCCTTTGGCATGAAAGGGCTCCGGCAACCGCAAACCAGCCGCCAGGTACAGCGAATCGTCGGCCCTTTCCACCTCCACGATCTTTTTACCATCGGACGTCCGGTGCAGTTCGGTGACGGTAGGCACATTGATCTCGGAATAGGCATCGAGATAATACCTTCTGTCAGGAGAAAAAGTCACGATATGATTGGCCCTGACCGGCGTAAGATCCACCAGGTGCTGTCCGTCGAAGCCGATGTGGTAATAGTGAATGTAGTAAGGATCTTCACTGGCATTCATCCCGGAAGCAGTAAACCAGATCTCCCGCTTCTTCGCATCGACGCTGTCAATGTCCCTGACGATCCAGTTTCCCTTGGTGATCTCATTTTTCTGATGCCCCGTCGCCAGATCTACCAGATAAAGATGCCGCCAGCCATCCTTTTCGGAAGTCATCAGCATTTCACCCGTCTCCGGCAAATAATGGGTAAAGAGCCTTTGCTCATAGATAAAAGTATTGGTGGTCTCATCGAGAATGTTTCGGGTCTGCCCCGTCTGAGCATCGACTTCGATCACCCGGAATCGCTGATGGCCCCGCTCGACCCGCTCGAACGTAAAGTAACGGCTGTCATGCCAGCGCCAGTGTAGTTCGGGAGCACCGAAGAAGTCCACCACCGGCGTGCTGACGGCCAGTTTCTGCCGCCCGTCCAGCCTGAACACGAACATCTCGAAGGTGGTGAATGGATCCCCGGGCTGCTTGTAAGGCCGCTGCCGCAATTGCCCGCGCGTCGTCCCCGCCACGGAAGACAACACATAATAGACAGCAGAATCCTTTATCGGATTGATGTGATAACCGACGATATACTTGCTGTCCGGCGACCAGGCCAGATGACCATATGGCTTCGCCGTATCTCCATCCGTGGTAAAGGCAAATGCGCTCCCATCACCCGCCGCCCGTACATACACATTCCCGTTCCGCACATACGCTACCCATTGCTTGTCGGGAGACAGCGAATCGTTGGAGAAATTAGCCCACCGCCTGTCACCCAGCCGGTCAAATCCCGTCCGCCGGGTCACAGTATCCGCGGGTATACCCGCCAGCCGCTGCCGTGTGCCATGCACCGCGTCGACAAGTATATATTCTTTAACGCTGTCCTTTAAAATGTTCCGGTACCAGAACGAGTTGTAGTCGGCCGCCCAGTGCGGCTTCACCGACGTTTTGAAAATGGATCGCGTCGCAATGCTGTCAAGAAACCGGGCCTTGTGGTAACGCTCCAGGATCTCGCCCCTGGTAGGCTGATAAGGTTGTGCCTGAGCAAACAACAGACACCCGAAAAGAGCCGCTTGCAGCAGCAGTAGTTTTCTCATATATTGCAGTTATTAAATAATTCGGACTCTTGGCCTTTACTCGACTCTCTTCGCCTTTACCCGAATCGTTCCACCGCAAATGGCGAAAGATCGATGCTCGCCGGCTGCTCATTGATCAACTCACTCACCAGCCGCCCCGTACCCGCACCCAGACTGAGCCCCAGCATGGAATGCCCCGTGGCGACGATCACGTTGTTATATTTCTTTATCCGGCCGATATAAGGTAGCCCGTCCGCCGAACAGGGACGATACCCATACCAGATCTTTTCGACGGGCGGCATGGGCACATCGAACTCGGGAAAGAATCTCTTCACCGCATTCAGGATACCCTGGACCCGGGCATACCGGGGAGGAGTAGTAGTAGACGTGATTTCCATAGTCCCCCCAAAGCGTATTTTGTTCCCATCCATCGGCGTTATAGCCGCACGCCCTTCCACCAGGATAGCCGGATGGTTGACCCGGTAGGGCGAATCCTCCAGGGTCACGGAATAACCGCGGCCAGCCACCAGCGGCAGCTTGGTCCCCAGCAACCCCACGATCTCCCGGCTCCAGGAACCCGTAGCCAGTACAACAGCATCCGCATCGAAATCCCGATGGGCTGTAATGACTTTTGTTACCCCGCTGCCACTCGTCTCAAATCGAACTACTTCCTCATGGGGCATCAGCTTCACCCCTGACTCCTCCAGCAACCGCATCAGACCTCTCATCAATTTATCGGGATAAAGATGCGCATCGCAACGGAAGAAAATGGCGCCCAGCCCATTGATGACAGTATGCGGCTCTTTTTCCTGCATGGCGGCATGGTCGAGCCAGTCGGCATCCAGCCCCAGCTCATGCGCTTTTTCCACGGTATGACGCGCATGCTCGGCCGCAGCTTCGGTCTGGCAGATCTCCAGCAATCCCCGATGCTCGTAGGCAAAGTCAAAATGCGGCAACGGCAGCCAGTTATGCTCATATTCGTATTGGCTGAGCACGGCAATCTCCTTCAGCGGCATAGCCGACCGCTCGACATGTTCCGCCGTCGCGCTCTTCATAAACTTCAACCCCCAGTCGATCAGCGACCGGTTAAGACGTGGCTGTACATAAAAAGGACTCTGGGAATTAAACATCCACTTCAACCCCTGCCGGACAATACCCGGCGTGGCCAGGGGAATGAAATGACTGGGACAAACATAACCGCAATTGCCATACGAGCAGTTATCCATGAAATCCGATCTGTCAAGCACAATAACCTGGTGACCGGTCTTTTGAAGGTAATAAGCAGCGCTCAATCCAATGATTCCGCCTCCGACGACGACGACATTCTTGTTCATCCAGCAAAAGTAAGGGGTATCGGCAATCGATAGATTACCCTCCTATACACTTATTTTAACCTGTTTTGCTTCATTATTAGCTTCATTTTTGCGGTCTCAAAAAACCGCAGTAGCCATATTTTAACCATTTGATACTGGATTTTAATAAAAGGATGATAATATCCGCAAATTCAGTAAATTCATAGTAAGGTTACAATAAGGACACAATTTCTTAACCATTTGCCAAAACTGACACGATGAAAGTACTTCAATTCACCCTTCCTGTGCCGCGTGACAAGACTGTCATCGTGCAAAAAGATGAGCTTCCCCATTTTTATCCACACCTGCACCGACACCAGGAGATCCAGCTGACCTGGATCCAGCAGGGGGAAGGCACCCTGGTAGCCGAAAACAATATGTATTCGTTCCGTGGCGGAGAAATCTATTGGCTGGGGGTTAACCTGCCACATGTTTTTAAAAGCGACCCGTCCTATTTTTCCCCGTCCAGCTGCAAAAAAGTCCACACATTGAACATCTTCTTCAATGCCAAAGGCCAGCTGGATTCCTTTTTCGAACTGCCGGAGATCAAAAATGTCAAGAATTTCCTCCAGAACCAGCAGTCAGGCTTCAAAGTGCCACCCGAACACGTCGAAGAGATCGCGGAAAAAATGCTCCTCATCCAGCATACCACCGGCGTCGACCAACTCGTCCATTTTATCGAGCTGCTGAAACAGCTGAGCTCTTACCAGGAACTGACGCCCTTGTCCTCCCGGTCACAGCCCGTCGCCTACAGCGAACATGAAGGCATCCGCATCGGAGCTATTTATAATTATATCATGCAGCAGTATGACAAGCCGATCACGCTCGAAGACGTCGCCAAACAGGCACACATGACGCCACAGGCTTTCTGCCGGTATTTCAAGCGGCATACCCTGCATACCTTCGTCAGCTTCCTCAACGAAGTCCGGATCAACGAAGCCTGTAAAAAGCTCACTGATGGCCAATACGACAGTATCGCCACAGTAGCCTATAATTGCGGATTCAACAGCATCACCAATTTCAACCGTGTCTTCAAAGGCGTCACCGGGAAGTCCCCCAGTGAATACGTCGACAGCTATCTGATGAACGTCGCCGTCGCGGAATAGTCGCCCCTTCGATCCGCGTCACCCCGCGGCCCCCCTCAATTCCGAACCATTCGGATGGTCCCCGACACCGGCCCCACCCCATTCTGCGCCGAATGCGCCACTAACTTCACCGTCACCGATTGCTTGCCCTTCACTAACTCCTGCGGAACCGGATAGCTGATATCGTAGAATTTACTTTGCTTGAATGGTCCCAGATTCTGCGTGGCAATGGTCTGCCCGTCGACCTGGATATCGAAGATCCGGCCCCGGTGGTCAGATCCCCAATAGGAACAAAGGATGGTATTGGCCACCGCCGAATCCACCTTCATCACAAAGGAAAAATAACCGCCATCTTCCGCCGAACGCCATTGCCGTCCATGTGACTCCCCGGAACGCACTTTCTCGCCCGTAAAAGAATGATCCCTTTCCGGTTGCATCTCACCCAGCCGCAGCCGGTCGATGGTCCGATCCTCCAGTTCCTGCGCCTTCACCCGATCTTCTTTATATCTCTCCTGCTGGACAGCCCACGTCGCCGGCGTGAACAGATCCCAGTACACACTGTAATATTCCTTTCCCGTCCGGTTGAAAGGTATCAGCGTCACATCCCCCGGCTGCCCGACAGCCTTGGTCCGGAACACCAGATCCTCACTCACCCGTTGCACCCACTGATTCGGATCCCCCGAAGCCGCTACCAGCACGGGAATCCCGCTGACCGGATCGGGCTCTTTGCTACCCAGTTCGCCGGCTAACAGTACCGGCCCATAGAACACAGCTACCCGTGAAGCATTATCCGGTATCGCCTCGGTATGAAAAGATTCCTGCAACCTGACAACAATCCGATCCCCCTTCTTCCACGCCCGATCGATAAGAAGATATCCGTCCGCCCCGATCATCACCTCCGTCACCTTCCCATTCACGGTCACGGTCAGCCCCGGCCCCGCCCAATACGGCTTCCGAATCCGCAGTGCAAACTTACTCCCGGGCCGCACCTCTAAAAGGGTCAGCAGCACCTCATCCTTGGCAGGCAGCTTGGTCGTCTGCTCCACTACCACCCCCTTTTCCCTCCAGCTCAGTCGCGAAGGAATAAAAAGATTGACGTACAGGCTGCCGTCACTGCCCCGGGAATAAATACTCTCCCCGTACTTGACATGGTTCTCCATCCCAGACCCCACACAACAAGTGAAGGTTTCGAAGGGATCACTGTATCTTTTTCGTCCCCCCATCCGCAGCGACACGAAATACGTCATCATCCCGTCTTCATGATCCTGCGAAGCAAGGATATGATTGTACAAAGCCTTTTCATAATAGTCCATCAACGCAGCCGAAGGATGCCAGGCAAATAAATGCCTCGTCAGCTTCAGCATATTATAGGTGTTGCAGGTCTCCGTCGTATTATCGGTTAACTCGTCGTTCAATTTGTCCGCCTGTCCCAGGTATTCGTAGTCACTGTTGCCCCCGGTGGCATAGGAATGATCATGGACAATAATAGACCAGAAAGATTCGGCAATCTTCTTGTCGCTGGCATCGGCCGTCAGCTCGTAACGACGTGCACAGCCGATGACCTTCGGGATCTGTGTATTGGAATGCTTGCCGGCCAGATCGTCGAGCCCCTGAGACAAACTGTCGAGAATGCGATGATCATGAAACTTGTAAGACAGCTCCAGGTATTTCTTATCCCCGGTAACGGCATAAGTATTGGCCAGCACATCGTTCATTCCCCCATATTCGCACGCCAGCATCTTCTGGCGCACTGAATCGGTCAGGTGTCCCACGATGGTACCCGTCCAGTCCGCCATCCCTCTTTCTACACGCAGCGCTGTCGTATTATCGCAGTAGAGATAGGCATCCAGCAACCCCGCCATGACTTTATGGACGGTGTACCAGGGAGACCATGCCCCGTTGAGATCAAACCCACGGCTGCGGATATTCCCCGCAGACACCTCTGTCCACAACGTATCTTCCCGCGGGATTGCCCCGACATAGCCTGACATGCTCACCAGCGTACCCCCACCCGTGGCCGCACCACCCGCACTACCCGTCCTCGCCGAGGAAGCTGCCGCCCTCGCCTTCTGACACGCCGCCAGCTCACTAACAATATAATTCACCCGATGAAGAAAGCTAGTATCCCCCGTCGCCGCATATTCCATGGAACACGCCGACAAATAATGCCCCAGCGTATGCCCCGCCAGACCGGACGACTCCCAGCCTCCATACTTTTCACCCTTGGGCGTCAACCCCGCATGTGCCCTGAACTCGGACAACAGTCTGTCCGGCTCGATCTCAAGCAGGTAATGAGCATCTGCCTCCATAGCCTCCTTAAACGGCCCCTCCAGCAATCGAACATCCTTGATCGAAAAAGGATAGGCCTGCACCGCAACAGCCGGTTGGACCTTGATCACTTTATTGGCATATTCCGGTACATAGGATTGCCCGTAGGCATGACCCACAACAAAAATAACTGCTGCAAAAAATGCTAGTCTTTTCATTATCTTCCACCGCCAGGGCAGTGTTCTTTTAAATAATCAGTGAATAAATGTGACAAATGCAAAGAAGTCCCCTCTCCTTCCCGGATGGCATGCGTCCGGTTGGGATACACCATCACCTGGAATTTCTTATCGTATTTCACCAGTTCATTGATCAGTTCTTCCGTGCCTTTGTAGTGTACGTTGTCATCCCCTGTGCCATGAACGATCAGCAGATTACCCTTCAGGTTCTTCGCATAGTGCAACGGTGAATTGTTGACGAAATCATCTCGGTTCTCCTGTGGCAGCCCCATATACCGCTCCTGGTAAATATTATCGTACAACAGTTCATCGGCCACCGGCGCGATGGAAATGCCGGTCTTGTAGATGTCGGGATACTGGAACATCAGGTTCAACGTCGCCGAACCACCACCGCTCCATCCATGCACCGCTATCCGGCTGGAATCGACAAAGGACCATTGCAGGATCTTCCTGGCAGCCATAGCCTGGTCGTGGATATTGATGTCGCCGATCTTCCGGTAGATACACTTCCGCCAGTGAGCTCCCTTGGGAGCCGGTGTCCCGCGCCCGTCCAGGCTGATCTGGATATAACCGTCGGCAGCGATATCCCCCGCATACAACGGCGTGCCGGCGGAACCGGCCGCATCCTTTACGGTCGTAGCTGCAGGTTCGGTATATACATTGAAAAGAACAGCATATTTTTTGGTGCTGTCGAAATTCTTGGGCAGGATCATCCAGCCGTCCATCGTCACCCCGTCATCTGTCGTCAGCTGAAACATTTTTACCGGATACCTGGGCCGGTCGTTTCCACCCCGGCCTCCTGGCGTCTCATTGGTTTTTATCGTAGTATGCTTCGGCAGGCTCACCCATTCGGAGACGGACTCGTACAGGTGATTGGAAAAATTATGCGTCGCATACAAAGCCCCTGGCGAAATATAATATGTATGAACACCCTTTTCAGCGGCGGGGGATACCAGCTCAGGCTTGCCCTTCCCGTCCAGCGATATCCGGTAAAGATATTGCTGGGTCGCATTGTCCGGCGAAGCATAAAAATAGACGTACCCCGCCTTATCATCGATCGCCCGGATATTGATCAGATCATAATTGCCCTTGGTCAGCAAGGTTTCTTTCTTCCCATCCCGGCTGATACGATAGAGATGCCGCCAGCCGTCCTTCTCGGAAACCCAAAGAAAATCCTTCCCGCCATTCATCCACTCCCAACCGGTGGGATCGTCGCTCCAACGAGCCTTCACATCGATCCAGGCGCTGTCGGTCTCCTCATATACTTGCGTGGCCGCGCCGCTGGCAGCATTGCATAAGAAAACTTTTGCGTCATTCTGCTTCCGGTTCAACTGCTCGAGCACAAGCTCGGTGCTGTTATTGGCCCACTCCATCCGGGGGATATAGTGCTGTTTGCTGTCCCCCGGCGCCTGCATCCACGTGGTCCGTCCCGTCGCTACATCGACAACGCCGACACGACAGGGCGAAGGATCCTCTCCGGCCACCGGATATTCCACCGGGACGGTGAAGGGGTAAAGGGAATCGGTATTGTCGATCATCAGGAAGTTCTTCACCTGCCTCGCATCAAGCTGCCAGTAGGCAATGCTCTTGCTGTCCGGACTCCAGCGGAATCCGTCCCTGCAGCTGAATTCCTCTTCATAGGCCCAGTCGAAGGTGCCATTGATCAACCGGAAGCTGCCATCAGTGGTCAGCGGTGTAATAGCCCCCGAGGCCAGATCTTCCACATAAACATTATGCTCGCTGCTATAGGCAGCCTTGGTGCCATCAGGTGATAGTTTGGCGAACATCAGCGAAGCAGCCGGTCTGCTGACGCCCAGTTGCTTCAGCGTATGCGCCGTCAGATCGAGCACCCAGTAGTCACCGCGGGTATTGAGCCGCCAGACCTTTTTGGTATTGGTGAACAACACCCATTTCTTTTCATCATCGCTGCTGGAGAATGACTGAATAGTAAGAGGCTGGCTCTGGCCGGCAGGCGTCAGCTGTCCAACATCCGCAATGACCTCCCGCGTAAATCCGGGCAAGGCATAGCGCACCAACGCACCCTCCTCGACAGCAAAATAATGCTGGCCGTCTTTCGACCATTTTACTCCGCCGCCGCCACGCTGGGCATATAACGAGTGAGTCAATAAAAAAGATAAAAGGACAACGAACGGCACTATCCGAACGATGGGTCTCATGTGCTTGATTTACATTTTAGGTATGGGCCGCATCGGGCTTGATCCCAATGTAGTACATTTTATCGATTGCCTGCTGGTCGAACAAGACTCCCTGACCGTCCTTGAGTTCGGTACTCTTCCATTCCTCTGTGGGATAGATTTTCAGCTTGATCGCAGTATTCGCACTGTCGGTTAGCGCCAACGGCAAATTAAATCCGGTCACGCAATTGGTATAGCGATAGAATACCTTCTTGTGATCGTCACTGAAATAATATTCAAAGTTGGGTATCTGCGTCGTTCGCAGGAACTGATCGAATACCTTGGTCAGATCGAATCCGGCATGCTCGGATATATAATGCTCGACCTGCGCCGACGTCACCGTCTGGTGATAGAAGGTCTTCTGGAGACCACGCAGGATCTGCCGCCATTTTTCATCATCGTCCAGCATATGCCGGATATTCTGCAGCAGGCTGCCACCCTTGGGATACATGTCGCCGCTGCCCTGTTCGTTCACCCCATAACGAGGAATGACGGGCCGGTCGTTGTGAATGCCCTTCCGTGCGGCATAATTATATTCGTTCCCGGCCTCTTTGCCCCACATATAATCCGTGAACAATGTCTCGCTGTAATTAGTAAATCCCTCATGCACCCACATATCGGCCAGGTCTTTCGTCGTCAGGTTGTTGCCGAACCACTCGTGGCCGCTTTCATGGATGATGATGAAGTCATACATCATTCCGTATTTCGACCCACGCCCACGATAGCCGTAGGCGTAATGATTGCCATAGGCGACCGCACTCTGATGCTCCATGCCCGTATGCTGAACGTCCACTAACTTATAGCTGTCCTCATAAAAAGGATAGGGTCCCATCCAGTGCTCGTGCGCATGCAACATATTATGCACCTGCTCAGGCAGATAGGCTTTGGCCTTTTTTAGGTTATAGTCCAACACCCAGTAGTCGAGGTCCAGGTGCCCCTTCTCCCCCTGGAAGTCCTCATGGAAGGTGACGTATTTGCCGACATAAGGGATAATGCAATAATTGCTGATCGGGTTGACCACCGCCCACTTCGTCGTCGTTGTTCCGTCTCCGTTGCTCTTTTTAAATTGCAGCCGCCCATTGGAAACGGCTACCAGCGAATCTGGAGCGATCATGGTCAGCGAAGCGCCTTTGTCCGGTTCATCCCCCTGGTAATCCTTGCAGGGATACCAGATCGAAGCACCCAGTCCCTGACAGGTCACCGTCATCCACGGGCGGCCCAGCGAATCGGTCGCCCAGGTCCATCCACCGCTCCACGGCGGCCGTGTACTTTCATGCGGGACGCCGGACCAATAGATCCTCACGGTATGCACACTGCCGACTTTCTGATGCGGTGTCTTGACATGCCAGGCATTCCCTTCCTGCGTAAAAGACAGCTGCCCATCCTCTCCTATCACGCTGTCGATATGCTGTGGCGCTTGCAGATCGATCTGCATGCCGGGCTGCTCATTAGTCACTACCTTATACGTGATCAGATCGTTACCCGGCGCCGTCTTCGATAAAAAGTCGGGCTTCACGGTGATGTCATAGCGTTGAATGTCCCACCATGACCTTTCCTGCCCGTTGGTGCCGCGCAAAGTATCGGCATGAGTGAACACCCGGTTCTTGTAATCTTCCGTGGCCTGCGCAACCATTCTCGCCCGTTGGGCGCGTACACTGTCCGGATTAGGTTGTTCGCCTGCCTTTTGCTGGGCTTGTACGAAGAAGGGAGCCAGCAGGACAAATAAAAATAAGGCTCGTTGTGTGCTCATATGCTGTGTAATATAAATTCTTTTTATGGCATCCAAAACAGCTTGGTAGTGACAGCATCCGGGCCACCCAACGCCGCCACGGCAGCAGCATAGTTGATTGAGTTGGCCGTCTGCTCCTTCAGGGGATACCAAAACCGGATGGGCATCAAACCCTGAGCGCCGGCAGGCGGGCTGACGACATTGATATCGGGATATCCCAGGCGACGGATTTCGGTCCAGACATCCCAGCCACGGTTCCATAAATGGATCCATTTCTGATAACCGATCTTTTGCTTGTAAGTGCCGGCCGCCGTGGCGTAAGCAACAGCAGGCTGTAGCAGGTACGCATTGGCCTGTGCGGCAGTGCCACCCCAGAATTCAATGGAGGCGGTAATAGCGCTGTCATAATAGTTTGTGGCAGAAAGGGGCACCGTAAATCCCCTTTCTGCTGCTTCCGCCAGCAGGAATTCCGTCTCGGGATAGTCCAGAAAATCGCCCGGGGCGATAGCAGTATCCACCTGGGAGGAAAAGGAGGATACAAGACCGTAAGAATTGGTATTACCCGCCAACCCGCCTTTATATGTGCCGTCCTGAGCCTTGGTGACATACAATGGCAGCCGGGGATCCGTCCAACCGACCATCGTTCCCAACAGTAGCTCGTCCGGGCAGTTGTCTTCCCGTCCACTCAGGAAAACCGCCTGGTAGATGGGATTGGCATCGGTGCTGGGTGCGGGTTGATAATAGAAAAGCGCGTTATCGGCATTGGAAGTAAAAACACCGGCACTGACTGCCGCCTGTACTTTCTGGCCCGCCGTGGTCGGATCGATATCGGCAATCATCATCGCCAGCTTCAACTCCAGGGTGGCGGCAAATTTCTTCCACTCGGCAGGATTTCCCTGGTAGATCTGGTCGGCGGCGCCCATGGCGGCAGCGCCAACGTTGATATCGGCGATACAGGAATCCAGCCGGGTTAGCAAATCATAGAACACCGTCTTCTGATCGTCATATTTCGGGAAAGGGATCGTCCTGTTGTCGGCCTGTGTATACGGGACATCACCATAGGTCGCCACCAGCATATAAAAGGAATAGACCTCCAGGATATCGGTGATGATCAGGTCATTATTGATTTCAGCTGCCGATCCCGCCGATGTAGGGAATACAGCCTTGGCATTGTAGAAATTGCTCAGCACCCCGCTGCCCGTTGTAGTGCCGGCGCCATAGAGGTATGCCCACCAGTTATCGGGCGAGTCGTAGGTGGTGATGTCATACCGCGCCTCATCGGTATAGGAAGTCTCTGTCCAGGTCTGGGCAAAGCACTTGAAAGGAGCCAAGCCGGTGTTGGGAGTCGTGATGTTATCACATAAATTCTTCTCCCCTGCAAGGAATATACTGGCTGCCGGCACCGTTATCGCTGCCTTGGGGTTATCATTCAGGTCTTGAATGTTCTTGGTGCAGGACGTCGCCAGCAACAGAATGGGAATATAAAGGATGAATAATTTTCGCATCTTGATGGTTTTTTAAGTTTCGACCTAAAATCTGGCTTTAATATTAAAACCGAATGTCCTGAATACCGGATAACTGCCGGACTGGTATCCCACGGAGCCATTCGTGCCGTAAGTCCCAATGGCCGGCACGCCCTGTTCCGGATCGGCATAAGGCAGGTTCTTGTGGATGATCCACAGATTGCGGCCCGTCAGCGACAGATCCAGACCCTTGACAAAATTGATGTGTTTCAGCGTGCTGGACGGCAGGGAATAGGTAAAGGCAGCTTCCCGCAGCTTGACATACCCTGCATCATATATAAAGGTCTTGGCTGCTTCATTGTTGATCGAACTGAATGGGAAAAGCCCCCTGTTGATATCTGAGGCATCGACCAGTGTGCTGTTGGCCTTGCCGGACCCTACATCTACACCCGGGAACAGATATCCACCCCCATCGGCCAGTGGTGCCCGCACACCAGCCCCATTCTTGTTATACCCACCCGTACGCGGAGGCAGGCCGCCGCTGGAGCCATAGTCCATATCCAAAGAATACAGATCGCCGCCTTTCTTTACGTCTATCAGGAAACTCAGACTGAAACTCTTGTAATGAAAACTGTTATTGATGCCGCCATACCATTTCGGAGTGACATTGCCAATTTCGGAAAGGGCATTGGTATTCTTTTCCGGGTATCCCAAAGAATCCCTGATCTTTCCATTGGCATATATATAGTCGCTGCCCCACAACTCGCCATAAGGCTTGCCTTTTTGCGCCACCAGCTGCACTGCATTGGGGAATCCGGCAATTTCGAAGGAGGGCTGGTTATTATACAGAGAAATAACTTTACTGTTGTTCTTTGTCCAGTTGACGGTCATATCCCAGCTGAAGTTCCGCGTTTTAATAGGCGTCAGGTTGACGGTCAGCTCCACCCCGGCATTTTGGATGGTCCCGCCATTGACGTAGAATTGAGTATACCCGCTCGCCGTACTGACATTGATGGGCATGATCTCATTGAGCTCCTGGGCGTGATAGTAAGTCACGTCAAAGCCCAGCCGGCTCTGCAGGAATGACAATTCCGCACCGATCTCATAAGTATGGTTCATCTCCGGCTTGAGGTTGGGATTATTGTTGACCGTAGGCGAGTTGAAGATGGTCTGCCCGTTGAAAGGCGACGTAGACACATACGTGTTGATCAGGCTGTAATAAGGCGCATCGCCGCCTACCGCCGCGTAGTTAGCCCGCAGCTTGCCATAGGTCAGCCATGTCGCTTCAGGTAATAATTTGGAAAATACCCAGTTGGCCGAAACCGAAGGATAATAAAAGGTGGCATTCGCGCTCGGCAGCGTTGAGGAATGGTCGCGCCGGACGGTACCATCCAGCGTGATCATATCTTTCCAGGTAAGAGTTGCCCCGGCAAAGACCCCATCCACCTCCTTGCGGTCTGCGGTTTCAACGGGTGCGGCAGGTGTATTGACGGAGTTGGCCAGCGCAAAGAAACCCGGCACCACCAGCCCGCCATTGGTGATAGAATAGGAGCTGTTGTAATTATCCTGCCGGACATTGGTCCCCACCAGCGCTTTCAGATTGAGATTATCTGTCAAATTTTTGTCCAGGTTGGCCAGGAAGTCGTAGTTGGTCTCGTCATAGGTCGACGTAGTCTTCGAATAGCTGGGCGTCCCGGCACTCCCCACATCATACCTCGTCTCGATCAGCTGAGTATAGTCATCCTTGGATACCCGGCCCAGGATATTGATCAGCGACCCGATCTTGTAATTGAGGTAGACATTCCCGAAATAACGATCCCGCCCGTCAGATTCGTAATTCTTGTACCGCACCCAGTAGGGATTGTCATGATACATCGGCTTCATGATGTTACCAGGTGTCACGCTGTTGACATAGCCGTTATTTTGTCCTTGCGACCAGTTCCAGGTGGCATTGGAGTTCGTCCGGAAATAGTCGGCCTTCTGCGCGTGTAGATTCACCGCCGTTTCCCACCACTGCCGGAAATCGGTCATGGGGTTGATCTGGGTTCCATTGCCGCCATAATAGCCAAACCCGTACCGGCCGATCGCATTGACGTCGGAATAGTTAAGATCGGCGCCCGCCGTCAGGTTGGTGGCCAGATTATAGGTAGTCCCTAAAGTCATGAGGTCTTTCACCTGGCTGCTGTTGGGAAGAGCGCCCTTGTCATCGCTTCGGGTATAGCCCAGTTTGAAAGTGCTCTTGTCATTACCGCCATCCGCAAAAACGCTGGTGGTTGTAGTGACAGGCATATCGAAGTAGGCAGTAGGCTTATCATATGGAGCTGGCTTCCAGGGAGTAGCTTTCCCATAGTTGGGATTGCCCGGAGAGAAAGCATCCCATTGGTATACGAGCATACTGGGATTATAGGCCGGCCCGGTCATCTGGTCGATATCGGTCTGTACGATCTGCACAGGCTGGTTGCCGCTGTTGAAAACAGGCTGGTAATAGAAGTAAGGATCGGGATTGCCGGGCGTTGTGCTGGCCTCACTTCCGGAGCCCTCACCGTATTGCATCTGGTATTGCGGCAGCGTGCTCTTGTCGGGTGTTCCGATATTCACCCCGAAGTTGACGGTCACGCCGAGCCCTTTATTCAGTCTCGAACCCCGCTTGGTCGTGATCATGATCACCCCATTGGAAGCCCTGGACCCATAGAGGGCAGAGGCAGCGGCGCCCTTTAGCACACTGATAGATTCGATATCATTGGGATTGATGTCGCTGGCGGCATTACCCAGATCATAATATCCCTGGGCCGACGCCGTAGTCGACTGGTTGGTATTATCATAAGGTACCCCGTCTACGACAAACAACGCCTGGTTACTTTGTGTCAGGGATTTCATCCCGCGTAAGACCACGTTATTGGAACCACCCATCGCATTGCTGGCCGTGATCTGCAACCCGGATACTTTACCCGACATATCGTCGATAAAGTTGGTGGTCGGCGTCTTGGTAATGTCCGCACCGGATATTTGTTGCGTAGCGTATGGCAGCGAGTTCCTGCTCCGCCGGATACCCAACGCAGTCACGACCACTTCGTTCAGCGCTTGAGTAGCGCTGCGTAGTACGACCATGATATTGGCCTTGTCCCCCACCGGGATTTCCTGGATCTGAAAGCCTACATTACTGATAATTAAAACATCCGAGGGAGCTGCAGATATGTGGAATTGGCCATTTTCCTGGGTCGAGACACCTGCCCGGCTTGATCTTAGTCTGACCGTTACATTCGGCATCGGAGTGCCCGCAGAATCGGTTACGGTACCGGTAATTGTCTTTTTTTGAGCTCGAACGCTGATACATAGCAGTGAAGCTATGACCACGCATAGGGCCATGAAGAGGTGTTTTCTCATTGCATGAGTTGTTTGGTTATTGTCAAAAGAATTTGCTTGCGAACCTAAGCCGGGATTGTTCACATGCCAAGCAGAAGGAAAAGGGATTAACAGTAGAGAATAATCAAATTTACCCAGCCATCACGCGGAGTGCTTCATCGTTTTTAATCTTTTATGAACGAAAATTACCTACCACGCCTCATTCTTTTGGAAAGCCAGGATCAAAATGATACCGCTGACCAAACCCGAGACGCCGATGAATTCCTGGCTTTCGATCGCTAATTTACTGCCCATGAAGAGTATCTGGGCTAGGATCAACAGAAGAGAAAAAATGATAATGACAATCTTGCGAATAAATTTTTTCGATTGCCCTTTCAGCAGACCGAGAATGGAAATGAAGGAGAAGAAAATTCCCACAAGGGTTGTCATAGAATATAGTTTCAATCAAAATACACTTTCCCCCGCCCTTTTGCAATAGGAAAAAGACCATGTATTTTCACGATCATACCATTCTACAACCCCGCTATAACAATTCTCTCCTCCCGGTCAGGCCAACCAGTCACGCCCCCGGTCATACCCCTTGGTCACATCCCCCGGGTCATATCAGGTCCCCGGGTGATACACCCAGCGCCTTCGCCAGTTTAAACACCGTTGAAACCAACAAATTGACCTCCCCCGCCTCTATCCGCCCGATATGCCTGGCGTCAAGACCGGCACGGGCTGCCAGATCGGGAATACTGAGTTGTCGCTCCTCGCGTAATTGGGTCAGCCGTTGGCCGAATGCATGCATTGCTTTTTCGTTCCTGTCCATGCGGAATGAATTAAAATCAGGTAAAATGAATAAATAATTACATGGAGGAACAGCATGGACAAAAAATGGTCAGGGAATAGGATTCCCGCCATAATATACGAAAAAAACGGATTTTAACCATTGGGGCTATTCTAATTCATAATCGAGCAGGGCGGAAGGATGGGCTTCGAGAGCCGAAGCCAGTTGTAATAAAGTAGTAAAGGTGATGTTGATAATTCCCTTTTCGATCTTGGCGATCTTACTGTTGTCGATACTGCATGCATAAGACATTTCACGCAGACTGAGACCCTTCTCCTTCCGGAGCTTTCTCAAATTTTCACCGAATTTCTTCAACACTTTTTTATCAGCAGGAGTAATCATTATACTTTCTTCTAAGGAATGCCTAAGATGGAAGATTTTTTCAAAACGACTGAGGACCAATTGGGCCGCACCAGCAATTTTAATCTACGCCTATTCATACCAATCGTAAATATGATTGCCTATAACATCTACCATGAAGGCACACTTTGGGGAATCCGTTTCCCAACCCATGTCTTTCATTTTGACCAATCCATAGTAAACGTTATTCAGAAACACCTGAAAGGCAGTAGGCCTCCCGCGAAGAGCACCTGTTTGCAGCGGTTTTATCTGGCCGTTGTATTCCTTTCCATCATAGTTAAAAGAAATCGGAAATCCATTGAACATAAAATATAAGTATTGCGACACACATAAAATTATTATGCCAGCGGGAATCGGCTGTTTAGTCAGCAGGATCGCCTGTTTAGTCAGCGGATTTGTGGGAAAGTCATCCCGGTCATCTTGCGGTAGAGATCGACCGCAAACAAATCGGTCATGCCGGCCATAAAATCGACGACAGACTGAATGTCGGTGTAAAGATGACCAGCTTTACCGGTAATAACGAATTGTTTGGAGATCAGCTGCAATAATTTCTCTGACTTATTGGAATGGGGATTCAATAGCGCGCCGACAAACTCCTTCAGCATCCCACCGATGACATTGTAGCCGGCGATCTCTATTTCCACCACGGAGCGGTGATTGTAGATATGCTGTATGGAAAAAGCATCGATCCTCTTTATCAGCGCAGATTCCCGGGGAGGAAGACAATCGATCAGCGATTTCGGCAGCGAACCATTCAGCAATTCTTCCTCGTGCTGTATAAATATATCCCGTACCCGGAAGATCAGCAGGTTGATCAGCTTAGCACGGAGGAACTGTACCTTCTGGTTGTCATCATTGATCTCATGGAAAACACGCTCGACCCGGTCACGGGCATCATACCCCTGCTCGTTGTCGAAAAAGGAAAGGAAGAGATCGCTGATGGTATCGATGGAAATGATATTCAGCCGATGGGCGTCTTCGAAATCGATGACCCGGTAACAGATATCATCCGCCGCTTCCACCAGGTATACAAATGGATGCCGGGCGAACAAATTCTTATCCGCCGCCAGTCTCGGAATGCCCAAAGCCGCGGCAATACCGGCAAAAGTGCCGGTTTCCGAATCGAAGAAACCTGATTTCTTAGTGACCAGTTGCCGCTTGTCGAACCCGTTCAGCGAATCACTGGGGTATTTCACGATAGAAGCTAGCGTAGCGTACGTCAGCCGAAATCCTCCCCCCGCAGGCTCATTGAAATGATGGGTCAGCGTCCGAAAGGCATTGGCATTCCCTTCGAAATAAAGAAAGTCCCGCTGCTGATTCAGCGTCAGCTCGGATGAAAAACGGCGCTGCCCCTCTCCTTCCAGCTCCCTGAAGAAATTGCGGATGGCATCTTCCCCTGAATGCCCGAAAGGCGGATTGCCAATATCATGGGCCAGACAACCTGCAGCAATGACCGCATGTAACTCGTATTTATAGAATTCCCGGATCCCCTCTCCCCAATCGGGATATTTTTCCACCAGCGCATCCCCAACCGATTTCCCCAGCGACCGGCCGACAGAAGCAACCTCCAGGCTATGGGTCAGCCGGTTGTGAACGAACACCGCGCCAGGCATAGGAAATACCTGGGTCTTATTCTGGAGCCGCCGGAAGGCGGAAGAAAAAATGATCCTATCGTAATCCCGGAGAAAAGAGGTCCGGACATGGGGATCAGATATTCGTTGCGCAGTACTTCCGTCCGCAATACCCGATCCCGTTCTCGCAGGGCTATATAACTGCCGCCAATCCATAAGTAGCTTATTTTTTACCGGTCCCGGCGCTCGGGTTTGTAACTAACGGTATTGATCAACGTGCCGATCTCATCGATGCTGATTTCTACATTGTCGCCCTCCTGAAGAGTAAAATCATTACCGGGTACCAGGCAGGTACCGGTCATCAGAAAGCAGCCGTGGATATAGTCCGATTCCCGGAATAGCCAGTCGGCCAGTTCGGTCAGGGATCGCTTGATCTGGCTGATCGCAACCTCCCCCTTGTACACGCTGCCGCCATCCCGATGGATGGTCATCCGGATCATGGTGGTGGGAGCAATGGGAGAAGAAGGAATAAATAAACAAGGCCCCAGCGCAGCACTGCGCTCGTAGACCTTCGCCTGTGGAAGATAAAGTGGGTTTTCCCCTTCGATACTACGGCTGCTCATATCGTTGCCGATGGTATAGGCCTGGATCAGACCCTGTGAGTTGATGAACAGGGTGAGTTCTGGTTCCGGTACGTTC
>JAMFSL010000325.1 GCA_026225275.1 Puia dinghuensis | reverse complement strand
TTGTGAGGGCCGATGGCCCCGAACGTATCTCACCCGAATGGTGGATCGACAACGCCCCCCACCGCGACTACTATGCCGTAGAAGACGAGGCCGGTGTCAGGTTCTGGATCTTCCGGTCGGGTCCTTATACGGGGCTGCATTCGGCCCCCTGGTTTCTCCATGGATTTTTCGCGTAAAAAACGTTCGCATAAAAACCCTTTCGCAAAAAAGAATCGCATAAAAGAATGAGTATGTCGTATACCGAATTACAAGTCACCAGCAACTTCACCTTCCTCCGGGGCGCCTCTCATCCCGAAGAGCTCGTCGAACAGGCAGCCACCCACGGCCAGCCCGTTATCGCCATCACTGATCGAAATACCTTGGCAGGTGTCGTCCGAGCGTATGCCTTTGGCAAGAAGCATGGAGTCCGCGTGATCCCCGGCGCGCGGCTGGATCTTCTGGACGGGCCGAGCCTGTTGGCTTTACCCACGAATAAAGAATCATACGCGCGACTATCCGGCTTATTAACGCGTGGCAACTTGAGAACCGAAAAAGGCGAATGTCACCTATATAAAGCAGACGTCTATGAACATGCGAAAGGCCTAACCTTGATCGCCATCCCTCCAGACACCCTCAACACCCTGTTCGATTATGACGCCGCCTTCTATGCGGCCATGCAGGAATACCGATCCACCCTCGGTGATCAACTATACATGGCAGCCTGCCGCTACTACCGGGGAGACGATCAGAAGCAGCTGTTTCGCTTAGGGCAATTGTCGGCGAAATTAAACGTGCCGTTGGTGGCGACCAATGACGTCCATTATCACATCCCGCAGCGCCGGCAGCTGCAGGATGTACTGACCTGCATCCGGGAGAAATGTACGATCAATAATGCCGGCTTTCGGCTGCATCCTAATGGGGAGCGGCATATGAAGACCGTGGATGAAATGCGCAGGTTGTTCCGGCAATACCCTGATGCTATTGCCCGCACGCAGGAGATCGCAGCCGGATCCGGATTCACGCTCGATTCGCTGGAATATGTCTACCCCGAGGAAATCACCAGCGATGGCCGGACGCCGATGGAAGAGCTCACTTACCTGGCCTGGGAGGGAGCACGGCGACTCTTCGGCGATACCCTCCCCGATACGATCCGATCGAATATCCGTCATGAGCTGGCCTTCATCGAACAGATGAACTATCCCGCTTTCTTCCTTACTGTCTATGATGCCGTCCGTTATGCCCGTGAACATCAAATCCTCTGCCAGGGTCGCGGCTCGGCGGCCAATTCAACGATCTGCTATGTGCTGGGGATTACCTCAGTCGATCCCACTAAGTTCGATTTACTATTCGAGCGGTTTATCTCGCCGGCCCGCAACGAACCGCCGGATATCGATGTGGACTTCGAGCACGAACGCCGGGAAGAGGTCATGCAATATATTTATAAAAAATACGGTCGTGATAGAGCGGGCATCGTCGCGACCGTGACCCAGGTCCATTCCAAGGGGGCGATCCGTGATGTGGGTAAGGCGATGGGGCTTTCAGTCGATGCGGTGGATCGGCTGGCGAAATCGATACATGAGTTTTCTGACCAGCTTGACCCCAAACGTATTCTTACCGAAGCCTCCGACGCCGCCGACACGCATCTCCAAGGCGACACGCACCTCCAAAAGGTTCTCGATCTGACAGCGCAATATATCGGTTTCCCGCGCCAGCTCGGCCAGCATACCGGCGGTTTCGTCATCACGCGGGGCCAGCTCAGTGATTTGTGTCCCATTCTCAATGCAAGGATGGAAGACCGGACGAATATTGAATGGAACAAAGATGATATCGACACTCTCGGCTTTCTCAAGGTGGACATCCTTGCGCTGGGTATGTTGACGGCCATCCGTAAGACCTTCGATCTGGCGAAGCAGCATTACGGGCTCGATCTCACCCTGGCGAATATTCCACAGGACGATCCCGCCGTCTATGAGATGTGTTCGAGAGCGGATACCATCGGCGTCTTCCAGATCGAGAGTCGCGCCCAGCAATCGATGCTGCCGCGGCTTCGGCCCCAATCCTTTTACGATCTCGTCATCGAGGTGGCCATCGTTCGTCCCGGTCCGATCCAGGGCGACATGGTCCATCCCTATCTCCGTCGCCGCAATGGCGAAGAACCCGTCGAATTTCCATCCAAGGAGTTAGAGGCTATTCTCGGCCGTACGCTGGGGGTGCCCCTGTTCCAGGAACAGGCGATGAAGATCGCCATCGTGGCGGCAGGTTTTACGCCAGGTGAAGCCGATGAGCTGCGGCGGTCGATGGCTACGTTCAAGGTCCAGGGGCTGGTGGCTAAGTTCAAGGCAAAGTTAGTGACGGGGATGGTGGGGAAGGGATATTCGGAGGAATATGCTTTGCGCGTATTTCGGCAGCTGGAGGGTTTCGGCAGCTATGGTTTTCCCGAGAGTCATGCGGCGAGCTTCGCCCTGCTCGTCTATATCTCGGCGTGGATCAAGTGGTATTATCCAGACATCTTTCTGTGTGCGCTGCTGAATAGCCAGCCCATGGGCTTCTATGCCCCTTCCCAATTGATCAGCGATGCCCGGAGTCATGGCGTCATTTGCCGGCCGGTCGACGTCAACCATTCCGACTGGGACAATACGCTGGAAGAAAAGGATGGGGCCTTTCGCGCGGTGCGTTTGGGTTTCCGCCAGGTCGAAGGTCTCCGCGAGGAGGACATGATCCTGCTGATTAGTCGCCGTGTGGCGTCATACGCTTCCGTCCGGGCTTTGCAGGAGGCCGGCCTCTCTCCTACCGCGCTGGAAAAACTGGCTGATGCGGATGCCTTCACCTCTATGGGTCTCGACCGGCGGGAAGCCATGTGGCAGGTCGCGGCGCTGAATAAGGCCCAGTTCGCGAAGGCGACAAAGGGCTTGGGGAAAACGCCGCAGGGGTCCGCGAGGACGCCGCCCAGCCGGGCCGCCAAAACGCCCAGCCGGGCCTTGACCCTGTTCGACGACGAAGACGAACCGGTCACCTTGCCGAAAATGACAGCTGCCGAACACGTCGTCCAGGACTATGCGACGATGTCTTTGTCGCTGAAAGGTCATCCGGTCGGCTTTATCCGGGACAATCTGCGCAAGCTGCATGCCGTCAGCGCCGCGGAGCATCGTGGCCTTCAAAACGGCCAGTATATCCGCGTCGCCGGTTTGGTCCTTGTCCGCCAGCGTCCGGGAACGGCCAGCGGGACGTGTTTTATCACCATGGAGGATGAAACCGGCACGATCAACCTCATTGTATGGGCCAGCCTGTTTGATGAGTACCGCACGGCTATTCTCGGATCTAAGTTGTTGATGGCGGAGGGAAATTTGCAGATCGAACGTGAGGTCGTCCACGTCATCGTTCAGCGATGTTATAATCTCAATCACCTCCTTTCGCCGGATGGAAACCGGATGAAGGCGTTTCCGGGGGGGCGGAATTTCAAGTGAAGGCCACCATCACAACTTCCCATTCCCAGGCTGCAGGGACGATTTAGGCTCTTTTATCACCCCTTCCTTGATCAACTCTTTTTTAACTTTCTCATTGTATTGACGGTTGAGCACGGCATTGCTGCTATCGGCAGTCCGCCATTCCTGCTGGAGAACCGCCACGCGCTGCATCTGAAGGTTCGACGGAGGCGCTTCCTGCATGCATACGGCTAGATATACGTCGCTGATGCGCTCCCTGAGCCGCAGCTCGTCCGCAAACATCGACTTTTGCTTCGTGGCGAGCAGGGTACCCCTCAATTCTTCCAGCTTACCATTATATTCTTCCAGCAGTTTCTTGCCTTTGGGATTTTTCAGCTTGCCGATATTATCCGTCAGCAGCTTTTGGTTGTCGCTGATATCTTCCACGGTCTTTGCCAGCTGTTCATGCAGGTGATACAGCTGCATGGCCGTCGCATACTGCTGCTGGCGGTCCTTCAGAGAAAAATGTTTGTTGGCGCTGTCGTGAACCAGTGTGATGGCCCGCGAGTATTCCTTGCTTCCCAGTTTCAGTTTTACCGTATAGGTACCTGGAAGGGCCATTGGCGCTACCAAAGAGGACATGTCGGCCTTCGTCCCGCCACCGGCGACTTTAGGGGCAGTCATCCGCAGGTCCCAGCTTACTTTATTGATGCCTTTTCGTTTACTCCCGGGAATAGTTTTTATCAGCCTGCCGGAATCGTCATAGATCTCTAATTTTACGTCCTCATTACTTACCCGGTCTTTCAGATAATAGGTTATCGGCGGAATGGAGGTGGGATTGCCGCCGTTCCAAGTTGAGCCGGGAGGAAAATCAGGATCGCCGTATTTCCCATTCGTCAGTACGATGGGCTTGCTGTCAAAAAAATGTACGTCTTCCGCAATAATATCCTGGCTGAGGCTTCGCATGGCAGAAATATCATCCACCACGATGATCCCGCGTCCATGGGTAGCTAAAATAAGATCATTGGTCACCGGGTGGATTTTGATGTCCCTGACCAGCGTATAGTCGGGAATATGGTTCTTCATGCGGAACCAGTTTTTGCCCCCATCCACCGTGGCGAACAGGCCCATTTCCGTGCCGAGGAATAAGAGGTCCCTGTTAACCAAATCTTCCTTTATCTTATGGGCGAAACCGGTGAACTCCGGGCTGGTGATCAGTGTCCAGTTCCTTCCTTTGTCCGTGGATTTTGCCAGCCAGGTCTTGTGATCCCCATACATATGATTATCCAGGGTGATGTACACCAGGTTACTGTCGAACAGGCTGGGCTCTATGCTGCTGATCCATGTCTGAGCGGGAATCCCTGCCTTCGCATAATTACCGGACAAATTGATCCAATCCTTTCCCGCGTTGGTGGTCATTTGGAGATTGCCGTCATCCGTTCCGACCCAGATCGTATTTTCGTCCAAAGGTGACTCGGCGATCGTAAAAATGGTGCAATGATTTTCGGCGGAG
The DNA here is from genome assembly GCA_026225275.1 of Puia dinghuensis. GTDB lineage: Bacteria > Bacteroidota > Bacteroidia > Chitinophagales > Chitinophagaceae > Puia > Puia dinghuensis_B. The sequence goes on along the minus strand of JAMFSL010000325.1, from coordinate 5,528 downwards.
GTGTTGTCTGCACTTAAGCCACCTGAATTTTCCTGCGCTTGCTTCTTTTTATCATTGGTGGTCAGATCCGGCGAGATGCGCGTCCAGTTGCTACCCTGGTCCGTGGACCGGTACAGGTATTGCGCGCCCATGTAGAGATTTCGGTCGTTATGCGCGCCTGTTACGATGGGCGTGTTCCAGTTCCATCTTAATTTTTCCTCGCCGGGGCCAGCCTGTGGCTGAATGGTAACCGTCTTCAATGTTTTCAGGTCGATCCTGCCGGCGCTGCCACCCTGCGATTCCGCATAGGCTACACCGGGATCCTCCGGGTCCGGCTGGGTCCAGAATCCGTCACCGCCGCAGATAGTTTGCCACTGCGCGTTGGTCACGCCGCCGGGAGCGCTGGAAGGGGCCATCCAGGAGCCATTATCCTGCAATCCGCCGTAGATGCGATAGGGTGTCTGCTTGTCCACGGCTACATGATAGAATTGCCCTACCGGCAGGTTCTGCAGAAATAGCCAGGTAGCGCCGCGGTCCAGGCTCAGGTACATGCCTCCGTCCGTTCCGAGATACATCTGGCTTGTATTCTTGGGATTGATCCAAAGGGCATGTTCATCGCTATGTAGCCAGCCCCCGTCGTTGCTGGCATCAGAAAACGAGAATCCCCCGTCGTCTGAATAGGAAAAGGTAAAGGCCGGCCGGTATACTCTTTTAGCGTCGAAAGGATCCACCTGGATGACACTGAAATAAAAGGGGCGGGCGACGATATTGGACGTAGCGCTTTGCTGTTTCCAGTGTTCGCCGCCATCCTGGCTGATATACAAGCCTGTTTCCTTTGATTCTACTATAGCCAGCAGATGAGTCGGCGCGCTGGGTGCCAATGCAAGCGCTACGCGGCCGAAAGGTTTCGGTGGCAGGCCGTCTTTCAATTCTTTCCAGGATTTGCCGCCATCCATGCTTTTATAGACGCCGCTGCCCTGTCCTCCGGAGTTAAATGCATAAGGCAGCCGCCGGAATTCCCAGGTGGTGGCATAGACGATGAGGGGGTTCGAAGGGTCCAGGGAGACATCGGCACAGCCAGACTTCTCGTCGATATACAGGATCTTATCCCAGGTCTTACCGCCGTCGGCCGATTTGTACAGGCCCCGGTGTTTGCTGTCGTTCCATAATGGCCCGGGTGCGGCCACATAAATAGTATTCGAATTTTGAGGATCGATGACGATTTTGGCAATGTGTTCGGTGCTGTCCAGACCGATTCTCGTCCAGTTATCTCCGCCGTCCCTGCTTTTGTACAAGCCGTCTCCTATCGAGACAGAATTACGCATGTTGCTTTCGCCTGTCCCTACATATACCGTTCCGGGATTCTTCTGATCGATAGCTATCGCTCCGATAGATTGGCAATACTTATCGAATACCGGGGTGAAGGACAATCCTGCATTGGTCGTCTTCCAGACACCCCCGCCGGCGCTTCCTACGTAAATGGTCTTCCCGTCGGCATTCACGCCTTCAATGGCGGTAATGCGGCCACTCATCGTGCCCGGTCCGAGCCACCTGGCTTCCATCATTCCAAAAGTCGCAGACGTAACTTTCGTCTGTGCAAGGGCGGGGGTCGGCGGGATCAGGCCAGCTGTCAGCGGGATCAGGCCAATGGCCAGCAGGTATAACTTTCTCATGGTTTGAAAATCGAATTATCCACCGGGACGTTCACCTGTATCTTTGTAAAAGTAATTTCTCCCGGCCCGAAGCCGGTGGCAGAAAAAGGGAAAACGTATCCATTATCCAATTTTTTGAAATTGCTGAATGTCTGCGTTTGTAAGACTTCTTTACCCGTAGCCATGGTCTTACTCGTCGCTTTGATGATATAGTAATTAGTAGGATCGATGTAATACGTTGCATCAATTCCGGATTTGGAGACGAGTCTTATCTTATAGCATTCCGTGCCATCCACATCGTCTTTTCCCAGCAATTCAGCCGTATGGCCTTTTTCTTTGTAGTTCAGCAACGGGCTTTGAATATCGAGTTCATCCAGCGCCTCTTTCACGACAGCTGTGGGAAATGCCTCCGGCTTTTGCTGGCCTTGAAAAGGCAGGTATTGCCATCCGGAATCCTTTGTCATGATAATATACCCTGAAACGCCGCCGAAGGTGATGTCCACCCGCTGCGCCTTATAATTGGCCTGTGTAATCTTGACCGCGATTTCCTGCCCGTTGATATTCAGGGTCCCGTCCATGACCACGGTATTGAGCGCCAATAATTTGTCCTTGCCCCCCAGCGCCGTCACATACTTGTCGATCACTTCATCCAGTGTCTGTCCCTGGACGTTGGCAATGCTTACAGACGCCAGGAAGGCCAGCAAAAACATTCGATATGTTTTCATTTGATAGTGTTAAATGAGTAAATAGTGTGATGATGAATGCCGGTGACGGCGAAATATTAAACAATTTAAAGATAAGTCCGTTATCGAGCCCCGCAAAATAAATCCGGCGGAATGGGACGAAAGGTCTTGCGGGCGGATAGGCGAATTACAGGGTCTTGACCTGAAGCACTACGCTGGTCCTGCCGGCGCTGATTTCCGGATTAAATCCGACCGTCATGAGAAAATCACCTGAATATACTTTTGTGGAGTTTATCGGAGAATGGGTGCCGTTTATTGGCGACGTCGATCCGGGATAAAGGTTTATTTCGCTGATGGTATATTTTTTGGCCGCGTCCAGCCCCTTTAACCGGATAGGTCTTTTACTCCCCTCACCATACCGGTAATTAACCAGGTAGTTCAGCATCACCGCTGATGAGCGGTCTGCACTCACGTACATCAGCGAGGCTACGCTTTCCGTTCGGGGATCAGATAGACGATACTGGTCACCCTGCCAGATGACCGGCTTGTTGGCATTGTAGATGGCGATGGCATCCTGGCAAAACTTCAGGTCATTTCCGCTCAGTTTGTCGATGACGATATCAAAACCCAACTTACCCATGATAGCAACGTCTACGCGGAATTTCAGCGGTTGTTTGCCCCAATCGGTGACATGGTTGGCGCTCGCTATAGCAGGGAAGAAATAGGAATACTCCCATTGCATGAATATCCGCTCCAGCGGATCGGTATTATCGCTCGGCCAAAATTCTGTAAAATATTGCAAGGCGCCATAGTCGACGCGGGCGCCCCCGCCCGAGCATAACATCATGGGTACATTCGGGTATTTTGTCCTGATCCTTTGCAGCACTTTATATAACCCCCTCACATACTCTACGTAAAATTGAGATTGGTTTTGATGAAGATGGACGGAATAGGCATTATAGATCACCGCATTGCAATCCCACTTGATATAAGCCAGGGCCGGGTCTTTAATAAATAGGGAATCCACGATCTGATACACAAAATCCTGCACCTGTGTGTTACTCAGATCCAGTACCAACTGGTTACGGAAATAATATTCTTCTCTTTTCGGCTGTTTAACCACCCAATCCGGATGTTTGACGTACAGATCGCTCTTAGGACTAACCATTTCGGGCTCTATCCAGATACCAAACTTCACCCCATCACTCTGAGCCTCCCTTGCAATGGCGGCGATTCCGTTGGGCAGCTTTTTACGGTTCTCCTGCCAGTCACCTAAGCCGGCGTGGTCGTCGTTGCGCGGATAACTGTTCCCGAACCAGCCGTCATCCAACAAAAACAAATCCACACCCAGCTTTTTCGTATCCTTTAGCAGCTCGCTGAGCCTCGTCTCATTAAAATCAAAATAGGTCGATTCCCAATTGTTGAGTAAGGTCATCCTGCTTCCCTTTCCATCCACCAGTTTATAATTTCGCGCCCATGACTGCAGGTTACGGCTGGCCTTGCCTTTGCCCTCAGCCGAAAATGTATACACAAAAGGTGGTGTCTCGAATGCCTGGCCCGCGGCCAATGGATAGGGTGACGCGTAGTTGTTGATGCCGGAAATGATCCTCAGGTTGTCCTGCGGGTCGATTTCCAGGTCCGTCTTAAAATTGCCGCTCCATTCCAGCGAGCCGAACAGGACACTGCCTTCGTCTTCGGTTGCAGGATGGTCCAGCGAAACCATAAATACCGAAGGCATAAAAAGGTCGGCTCTCGTTCCTAACTTGGAATCCAGCGTTTTAATACCGTGTGACAACTCCGTCTCTTCGGGCCGCATTTCTTTGGCCCAGTCGCCATGATATTGTCTTAACCAATAACTGCCCGCATTCAGATCAATATTTGCAGAAGCATATTTTTGCAACGTCACGCTCCCCTTTTCATGATGCTCGATCACACTCCACTGTTCGATTACGTCTTCGTTGTAATACGATTTATAATAGAGTGTCACCTGAAAATCATACACCGGGTCTTTTAACTGCACGGATAATAACGAAATATCGTCGCTCACCCTGGTAGTCGTATGATTGACATATTTCAGGTCCAGTGAATTATTACCATCGGCATGGGTGACGGCTATGGCAGGCTCCAGCAGGTTCCTCGACCCCGCCGGTGTATAGGCGGAATTGTACATCCCTGTATAATCCCCGGCCTGCTTATAGACACCGGGAACGTTACCGTATTCATCCGGGTTGTTTAACTTCTTCCCCAAATAGATGGTGTTCAGGTCCTTATTGGACGCCACCTGTAAGATGATAGCCGTCTTGGCTGTTTCAACCGGTATCGTCACCATTTGGGCATAAGAGGCCCCTGTCCCCAACAAACCTGTGGAACAAAACATGATCAGCCAACCCTTGTAAAATACATTCTTGTTTTTCAAATTTGCTGGTATTAATCGTTCCTGAAAATGCAGGATCTTTCCGGCCTGGTGACGGGGAAATATTAAACATTTTAAAGATAAGTCCGTTGTCGAGCCCCGCAAAATAAATCCGGCGGAATGGGACAAATACGGCCCGGTACTTATTATTATTCGTTAAATAAGACTTTGGGTCTTAATTTGCTCGTAGGTATTGGCAGAAAAAAGAACAATTCTATGAAAACAATAGATCAATTGAAAAACATGGAACTACCGGCAGGCATACGTCAGCGGTATGTTACCGGAGTCAACGGCCTGACAGTGCATGTATTGGAAGCTGGTTTTGAAACACCAAAACGCCCTGCTGTACTTCTGCTGCACGGATTTCCGGAACTTGCTTACAGTTGGCGGAAAGTAATGCTGCCATTAGCCGCTGCGGGTTACCATGTAATCGCCCCTGATCTGCGTGGCTATGGCCGCACAACAGGTTGGGACGACGATTATGATGGAAATTTCGCCTCTTTCAGGACACATGAACTTTCCCGCGATGCCCTCGGTTTGATGATGGCTATGGGACATGATTCTGTTTACAGTGTCGTCGGACACGATGTGGGAGCGACAGTAGCGGCCTATTGCGCTCTTGTCAGACCAGATTTTTTTCGGTCAGTTGTTCTTCTAAGTTGTCCCTTCGGTGGAGTGCCACCTTTACCTTTTGGCGTAGTAACACGATCTGAACCGAATCTACAACCGACAGCTCCCGCACAAGATCCCCTTGCATCATTACCAAGACCCCGTAAAGACAGTACCACCTATTTTTCAACG
>JAMFSL010000324.1 GCA_026225275.1 Puia dinghuensis | reverse complement strand
TTTGATGCTCTGACTATCATAATCTCTCTCGAAATTTGACGTCATATTAATCGATCTCTTCGCTAATATAACCTTACCATAAATACTAATTTATGCGCTGTTGCTTCCAAACTTTCAAAGAACTTAGCGGTCTTGCCGCACCCTTTCTTTCGAACGGGATGCAAAGGTAAGAGCCTTTATCAAATCAGCAAAAACTTTCTGTCAATTTTTATGTGAAGTTATTCACAAAACGACATCCGGTATTTTGAAGAACTGTTCCGATTTTTTAGAGCGGACGGCAAAGATACGACGAGTATCCTTATCAACAAACTTTTTCTCTCATTTTTTTCTACCCTGTCATCCTCACTTTCCTTCTGTTTGTCGCGCCACTCTTGCAAAGAACTACACCGTTTTTCGATTCGGGTTGCAAAGATAGGCAGTTGTAAGTTGTTGCCAAATATTTTTTGATTCTATTTTTGTCCTACTGGCTGAAATGCCCTGCTATCAAGGGTCTTAAGAAAATAAAAAAAATTAACATGCCTTTGCCGTGCCCTCAACGGGAATGGATGACCTTAGACGGCATTTTCGAAAATACTATCAGGAAAGGATATACGAAAAAGGAAAAGACCATGGCCCGGCGCAGAAAAATTCGCCAGCTGATTGTCTTTCTTCGCGATGATGGCGGCGAATTCTTCCACACTGATCTTTCCTCTGCCAACCTGCAACATAGTGCCCACCAACCCACGCACCATACCCCGCAAAAAACGGTTGGCAGTTACCCGATAAACGAGGCATTCTCCCTCCTCCTGCCAGCCGCTATTCAGGATGGTACAAAGGCGGGTTTTTGCCTGGGTATTCCGTTTGGCAAACGAGGTAAAATCCTCGTTTGCTGCTACCATGGCAGCAGCCGTATTCAGTTTATCGCGGTCGAGCGTGTAAGGGAAGAACCAGGCGCGGTCGGTCAGAAAAGGATTCTTGGTGCGATAGATATAATACCGGTATTCGCGACTTAACGCATCGAAGCGGCAGTGGGCATCAGGCGCCACAGGCCGGATATCCTTCACTGCGATATCGGGGGGAAGGATGGCATTGACATTATAGAGAACCCGTTTGTCTATAACCCCCTCATAATCAAAGTGAAAATAATTTTGAAAAGCGTGTACACCAGTATCGGTACGGGAGGAGCCCGTGAGGGTGAGGGGTCGGCGGAAAACGGTCTCCAATGCCTTTTCGACCTCCTGCTGAATGGAGGAGGCATTGTCCTGGATCTGAAATCCGCTGTAGTGGGTGCCGCGATAGGCGACTTCCAAGAATGTTCTGGGCATATAAGGCTAGCGTGTAAAAAGTGCGAAGATACACCTCGATCAGGGATGATCGGTCATCACCCGGAACCTGCCGCTGTACACCGGATCGGCCAGCAGGGTCGACAGTTCGGCAAAATGGTCATCAGACACAAAAGGATAAGCAGCCTCCAGGAACTTGAATTTGGCCGCATCGGTGGTGAATACTTCACTCAATGCCCTGATCTGATGAGTGCTGAAACATTTCATTTTAAAGACTTTACGGGCGGCTAATATGCGGTCATCGTCCTTGGCGGATTCCAGCATTTTGACCCTCAACTTGTCCACATCGTAGTCGGTGGCAAAATTATGGCAATCGGAGTTGACAAAGGGGAGGGTCGATTTGACCGAGCTAAAGGCTGGCGTATCGGAATTGGGGCCGTGGCCCTGGGGAGCGGTCAGATGGCTGCTGTCGGCTGAAGCCGAATGTACCGTCGTCCGGGATGGTACAGGAGTAACAGCAGGGTGACCGCTCTGGGTCGGGGTATCTAAAGGAATGATAATGACAACAGTATCGGATTTCCCGGCCGAGTCGTGGTCTGTATAGACTTGCCGGAGGGACCTGGAAGATCTATGTTCGGTCAGCATTGTCACCCCGGTTGGCCTAAAAAGAGCGGCTGTGGAGGGAAGAGGATCGGCCGTGGAGGCAACAGAGGCCGCCGTCGCGACGGTGTATTTCCGGGGAATCGGCCGGTAGAGAGGGGTACTGGCGGTATTTTTGGCCATCGAATCGGATAAGGCAGCGGCAGAGTTAGTAGTGGCGGAGTTGGCAGCGGCAGAGTTGGCGGCGGCGGAGTTAATAGTGGCGGCGTGAACGGCGAGGCTGGTATCGTTGACAGGAACGGCCGCAGAGCGGGCCACACCGGAATCGACGGAAGTCGCGACGTTGGGATGAACAGCGAGGACGGTATCACTGGAACGGCCGGAGGTCGAGTCGACAGATGAAACAGTCATAGAACGCGCGACAACAGCGGAGTCGACCGGGTTAGCAACGGAACGAGCCGCGGCGGTGGTATCGTGGGCAGGTCGGAATAGAGCCGTAGCAGTGGAATCGCGGGTGGTCGAGGTGGTAGTATCAGCCTGCCGGGTACTGGTCAGGGACTGGGAGTCGCCGGGGGGTACAGTATTGACGGGTAGGCGGGGCGTGGATGCGGAAGTTGCAGCGATGGAAGCCGCGGGGACAGCCGATGGCGTCGGCTGCTCTACCGTAAATGTAGTATACATAACAGCCGTGTCCTTTACCAAATCCGCCATGAGCCTGGAAAAGGCATCGTCTTTTTTGATGCCCGGAATCCGGGCGCTGGTCCCGCCACTATTTCCACCAACTGCTGTTAATTCTTGTCCCTTGTCGTCCACCAACCACCAGCCTTTTCCGTCCTCATTTTTCAACCTGAAGGCGTGGTCATTTTGATGGACATTAAAGGAAAACTGACGCTCAGGAAATACCTGACCGGGAAATCCGATGGTAATAATATATGAACTATCCTTCAACTGCGAAAGAATCAAGTGCCCGCGGGCGGAAGAGCTATATAGTACGCTGTCTACACGAACATAGAAGGGCTGCCCGTTATCAGCCTCAATCAGCACGAAGTAATCCTGTGCATAGATCCTTCCTACCATCAAAATCAGTACGATAAACAGACCAAGCTTTGACATGGGATGGAGTAAATTATACTGCAAGGTAAGAAAAACGCTAGTGAACAGATTAGACGCGGGATACATTTATTGAATAATTCTCATACAAAGTGGGGGGCGAAGGTAGGGCTGGCGCGCGGACGAATAGGGGAATTGAAGGACGAAAGAGTGATAAAGGCGGCCGAAGCAAAGGGCAGAGGAAACGGACCGGGAGATGCGCCAGTAATCAGTGGGGCCTGGCGGAAAATACCTTTTATACAATTTTATATCCCGTAACCGGGTCAACAATTATCTTTATCGCCTGAAAATAAATAACTAATATGAACGTGATGTCATTCAAACCCTCTGTTCTCGCAGCGTGTTTCTTATTTTTCAGCTTTCTTGTTCGCGCACAGGAAGCTCAACCGCCGGGAGACGATTCCTGGAAAAAGGTCTATCGCGCCGCAGCTACCAAATATGACGATCTGATCAGCACCAAGCTGGATGTTAAGTTCGATTATGACAAATGTTATATGTACGGCAAGGAATGGGTATCACTGAAACCTCATTTCTACCCTGCGGATACGCTGTCCCTGGACGCCAAAGGGATGGATATCCATGCCATAGAAATGGTCAAGGAAGGACATAATGTCCCTCTCAAATACGACTATGACGGCATGATGCTGCATATTCACCTGGACAGGAAGTACAAATACACTGAAAAGTATACGCTGTATATAAGCTATACCGCGAAACCAAACGAACTGAAGGTTCACAACGGCAGCGCCGCCATCACGGACGCAAAAGGATTGTACTTTATCAACCCCAAGGGAACGGAAAAGGACAAGCCGACTGAAATCTGGACGCAGGGGGAAACGGAAGCCAACTCGGTATGGTTCCCCACCATCGATAAACCCGACCAGAAATCTACGGAAGAAATCATCATGACAGTCCCTGCTAAATATGTCACTCTCTCCAACGGATTGCTGGTTAGCCAGAAAAACAACGGAGACGGTACCCGCACTGATGACTGGAAACTGGATCTGCCGAACGCCCCTTACCTCTTCTTTATGGGTGTAGGCCCCTACTCTATCATTAAGGATTCCTACAAAGGCAAGGAAGTAGCGTATTATGTCGAAAAAGAATACGCCGACGTAGCTCGCAGGATCTTCGGCCATACACCGGAAATGATTGCCTTCTATTCCAAGATCACCGGTGTCGATTATGCCTGGCCAAAATATGACCAGATCGTCGGTCGTGACTATGTCAGCGGCGCCATGGAAAATACGAGCTGTACGCTCCACGGCGAACAAGCCCAACAGGATGCACGCGAACTGACAGACGGCAACCAATGGGAAGACGTGATCGCCCATGAATTGTTCCACCACTGGTTCGGCGACCTGGTCACCTGTGAAAGCTGGAGTAATATTACACTCAACGAATCCTTTGCGGATTATAGCGAAACGCTCTGGAATGAACACGAATATGGCAAAGACGCCGGTGATGCTGTGAACTATGCCGGTATCGAAAGCTACCTTCAGCAACCGGAAAATGCAGATAAGAATCTGGTCAGGTTCTATTACAAGGATAAAGAGGATGTCTTCGATCAGGTCAGCTATCCAAAAGGCGGCCGTATTCTGAATATGCTGCGTAATTATGTCGGAGATAGCGCTTTCTTCAAGTCGCTCACCCTTTACCTCAACACCTACCGCTTTAAATCCGCCGAAGCACAGGAGCTGAGGCTCGCCTTCGAAGACGTTACCGGTGAAGATCTCAATTGGTATTGGAACCAATGGTATTACAGCAGCGGCCATCCTAAACTGACCATCGATTATGCATACGATGATGCCGCCGGAAAAGTGCAGGTCATTGTGAACCAAGCCCAGGAGACAGGGAAAATATTTAAACTGCCTGCCGCTATCGATATCTATTCGGGCTCGATGAAAACGCGTTACAAGGTGTGGATCGAAGATAAGACAGACACATTCACCTTCGCCTATAGCAAGCACCCCGACCTGGTGAATGTAGATGGAGACAAAGTATTACTCTGCGAAAAGCAGGACCACAAGACGCTTGACCAATATATTTTCCAATACAAAAATGCGGGCCTTTATATGGATCGCCGCGAAGCCATCGACAGTTGCGCGGGTTATCAGGACGACGCCAAAGCACTGGGCCTGCTGAAGGCAGCTTTAAAGGATCGGTTCTACAAGCTGCGGTCGTATACTTTAGGTAAGCTGGATTTGAAAAGGGACGAGGTTGCCAAGGAATTCGAGCCGCTGATTGCGGAGATGGCCACTCATGACCCCAGCCGTGTGGTGAAGGCCAAAGCCATCGAATTGCTGGGCAGCTATGGTAATCCCGCTTACGAACCGTTGTTTCTCAAAGCTACCAACGATTCTTCCTATACCGTATCAGGCAATGCCCTGGAGGCTCTGGCGCAAATCGACAGTACCAAGGGGCTGTCTGTGGCCAGACAGCTGTTGAAAGCACCCGCCAAAGGAGAATTGTCGGCTGCGATTTCAGGTGTGCTGATCAAGTTCGGTAGTGAGGAAGACTTCGATGTGATATCGGACAATTTCGACAAGATGCCGGTGGGTCAGAATAAGTTCGAGTTCCTGATGCCTTACGCCAGCCTGCTGATCAAAGTCACCAATACGGATAAGGTCAAAAAAGGAGTGGATCTGCTGATCAAGTTTAAAGAAGCGATTCCCCAGGCCTACCGTGGCCAGACCGATGCTTATTTTGACAATGCGCTGAAAGGAATTGCCAAACACAAACAGGCGGCGGGACTGACGGATCAGTCGGATTATATTCAAGCAAAGCTGGCTGCGGAACAGAAATAACGCCTGAGTAGAAATAGATAAGGAGAATACCTTTAATAGAAAGCCCTCGGAATCGATCCGGGGGCTTTTAATATGCGCAATTCATTTGTTCGAGAGTATTACCAACTACCGCTTGCACCGCCGCCACCGCCACTGCCACCGCCAAATCCACCGAAACCACCGCCTCCTCCGCCGCCGCCGCCCCAACCGCCGCCGCCACCGCCGCCCCTCATGCTGCTGCCGATCATGTCACCGACGATAAACGGCAGGATGCCGCTGCCACCGAAAAGACCACCACCACCTCCTCCCCCACCCCCTCTACGAGCGATGAGAATGATGATGATGAAAATGATGAAGATGATTCCAATGGCATTGCTTCCCCAGGCCTTGGAACGATGTCCGCGTTGTGCATAGCCCTCGGGAGCCTTGTATTCACCGGCTGCAGCCTTTATGAGGTCATCGGTAGCCTGGTCTAAGCCCCGGTAATAATTATCATCCCCGCCACCTTTGAAATTAGGCACGATCGAATTGTCGATGATTGCCTTGGCGGTAATATCCGGGATGGCGCCTTCCAGTCCATAACCCAGAGAGATAGTGACCTTATGATCTTGTATAGCAGCCAGGACGACCAGGCCGTTGTTGGTCTTCTTGTTTCCCACCCCCCAGTCACGCAAGATCTTCAGCGCATAATCCTCGATGGAATAGTCATTGGTAGTAGGTACGGTAACGATGACGATCTGATTGGAAGTACTATCATCGTAGGCAACCAGCTTACGTTCCAGGGTAGCCACCTGGTCGGCTGTCATCACATGGGCGAGATCGTTGACCAACTGCGGCGGATTAGGCCTGGACGGGATCACCTGAGCAAAAAGCCCCTGCTCCGCGAACAGAACGACCAGCAGCAGTATAGATAGAATTTTTTTCATTTGATTTCCGATGACGATTTTACCTTCCATAGACGACGTCGTCAGGCAATTCATTAATATCCGTGTCCTTATTATAAGGGAAGTGGGTGTGCAGGGCTTCGCCGATCTCACCGACGACCCTGGCAATGCCTTCCGCATAGTTCTCTTTATAAAAATGAAACAGGATCATTTGGACCCGGTCATTCCAGAATGCGCTGCCTACCTTTTCATGAATGCCCTTGTCGCCATACAATGCCAGTTGCCGATCTTTCAGGGCCACATAAACCAGGACGGCATTTCGCTGCGCCGTCTGATCCATTTTCAGCCCGGCAAAGACTTCAGCCGCTCTATCCAGCGGATTGACGAAGCGGCAACGGCTTTCCACGAAGACGCGGATCTCACCGCTGGTCTTATGCTCGGCCCGCCCGATGGCAGTAACGATCTGCTGATTCGCGGCTTCGGTCAGCAACGGTTTTCGCTTGAAGAAGGATATAGCCATGCTATTATTTAATATCGAAGTGAATATCCGGGGCATTCTCGCTGCCGGGATCCGATTTATAATAGGGTTTCTCGTGAAAGCCGAAGATACCCGCAAAGATATTGTTCGGGAAGGTCTTTACTTTCAGATTATAGTCCTGAACGGCAGCGTTGAAATCGCGACGGGCTACGTTGATGCGATTTTCGGTGCCTTCGATATTTGTCTGGAAGTTTGCGAATTGCTGGGTGGTCTTTAGGTCGGGATACGCTTCCGCGACAGCCATGAGATGGCTGAAAGATCCCTGCAACTGGCTCTGCGCGCGTTGATAGGCGGCGAGCGACGACGAGTCATTGACATCGACGGTAACCTTGGTCGCATTGGCGCGGGCATTAATCACCGCGGTCAGGGTAGATTTTTCGAAGTTGGCCGATCCTTCGATCACTTTGATGACGCTGTTATAAAGATCTGTACGGCGTTGATAGTTGGTTTCGACATCGCTCCATGCGGTTTTGACAGCCTGGTCGGACGTGACCAGTCCATTGTACCGGCCACAAGCGCATCCGCCGAAGAGGAGTATTACCAGCAGTATAATAATTAAGGTCAGGTTCCTGGAGTTCATTTTTTTCGATTTTTAGGTTAACAGTAGCAAAATTAGGCTTTTTTAAGGCTGTGCGCCCTATTTTTCGCCCTCTCTCGGGAGCCTATTGCCAAACATCGGCGAGCTGGCTGATCCGGTCGGCAGACAGCCGTTGATCACCGGCGGCTATGACTATACGATAATGAAAAGTAGCGGACTGGCCTTTTTTCAACTGGAAGTTGAGTGTTTGCTGGCCCTTGCTGAAAATCTTCTGTCCAAGGGGATTGGCGGCAAACAACCCATAGCCGCGGGCATGCCAGTAGGTGGGATAGCCGGGGTTACCGGGATAGTCGATGATGGCAATGCTAAGGGTATCACCACCTTTTTTTCCATATAGCAGGCACCACCGACCTCGGGTAGCCCAGGCGCTGTCACCGGTTTTACCCTCGCTGGTCAAATAGTTGCCATTGATATCGGGGGTATTACCGGCGGCTACTTTTGTTATATTTCCTTTGTCATCGACAAATTCTCCGGGAGTATTGGAGGGTATCTGCAGTTCTTTGGTGACGCGCAGTCCCAGCATCCCGTCCTTGGCATCGGGGAAGCTGACGTCGATATCAGCGGTAAGAACGGTCGTCCGATCGATGATCCTTTCCCGGGGGAATGCGCTGAACCGGTAGGTCGTCACTTCATGCAGAAGGACATGTTGTTGCTGGTCTGTCCAGCGGGCGGTATAGCGGAGGGTGCCGGCCTGCAGGGGCGAAGTTGACGCAGTCGATTTGGAAGTAGCTTCGCCGGAGGCGGGTGGCGTGGAGCGGCCGGAGAGTGGAATGATGGGGCGGCGGAAACGGGTATTGGAGGCAGGTTCAATAGAAATACTATCGGTGCGGATCCAGCCGTACCGGGATTTTTTATCGGCGGGGATGGCATAGGAGTTATTCCAAAAATCGAGGCCATTGACATTTTCATAGTTGAACCAGAGACCGATATGATGAGGGTGATCCACGGGTTCGCCCGGACGCGGCGCCAACGGGAATCCACGGGTGATCAATTGGCCATCGGGAGCGTAGATCGGATAGAGTACAGGCTTCTCCAGCGTATCGGGGTAAAGAAAAGTAGCAAAAGGGGCTCCATTGGCGGTAATGGTGACGGTATGGTGTTCGGCGTCCGGAGTGATCCGGATAGGGAGGGGCTGCGACCGGATGGCGGTGAAACCTAAGAGGAAGCAACTCATCGTGACCAGGTGGCGGGCGATGGCAAAGGAGCCGGAGGTGGAAAAGTTAGGATTCATATAACATGCATTGACGTGTGCAATAACCTAAATTAGTACATTTATAGACAATTTTTTCTTGCCATTTAATTCACCTCAACATGACAACGACCCGCAGGGATTTTATCCGCCAGGGCTCTATGGCTGGTGTAGCCGGTTATATGGGCACGATAGGCCTCAGTGCCAGCAGCTATCGCAGGATCATCGGCGCCAATGACAGGGTACGTGTCGGCGTAGTAGGATTCTCCGACCGGCACCGTAATGACCATATTCCCGCCTTCCTCCAATCTTATAAGGAGATGAATTTCGATATCATCGCGGTGTCGGACATCTGGAAAAAGAAGCGGGAGGATGGTAAGGACTTTTTAAGTCAAAAGATGGGGCATTCCGTACAGGCCTGCCTGAACAATGATGAGCTTTACGCCATCAAAGAAGTCGATGCGGTGATGATCAGTACGGCCGATTTTCAGCATGCGCTGCATACGGTTGAAGCGGTGAAAGCGGGGCGGGACACTTATACGGAGAAGCCGCTGGCCGAGACGATGGATGATGCGCGGGCGGTATTGAAGGCGGTCAAGGATTCGGGCAAGATCGTACAGATCGGGTCACAGCGGCGCAGCGGGGCGAATTACTGGGCGGCGGCCGATTATATCCAGTCGGGGAAGTTTGGACCTATCGTCATGGTAGAGCTTACCTGGAATGTGAACCAGCCGGGGCGCTGGCGGCGGCCAGCATTGGTGTCGCAGATGAGAGAGGAGGATACCGACTGGAAGAGGTTTTTATTGAACAGACCTTATGAGCCGTTCGATGCGCGAAAGCACCTGGAGTTCCGGCTTTTCTGGCCGTATTCTTCGGGTCTGCCGGGGCAATGGATGTCTCACCAGATCGATACCGTCCATTGGTTTTCACAGCTTCCGCATCCGCGAAGCGCTTCGGCTAACGGGGGTATCTATGCGTGGAAAGATGGAAGGAAGAACGCGGATACGATGACAGTGGTGTTTGATTATGGGCCGATCGATGATCTGTCGAAGGGGTTCCAGGTGGTTTTTACTTCACGACAGACCAATTCGGCGGGTGAGACGAAGGAAATTTACTACTCCAATGGAGGGACGATGAACCTGGATACGAATGTCATCTCGCATGAAGGCGGGTTGACGGAAAAATATGCGAGCGCCATGGGAATGCATGCGAATGAATTACCGGAGGTCTCGTTGAAGGAGGCTGGAGCAAAGGCTTCTACGGATGCGAGTACGGGGGGAGATCCGCTGACAACGGCGCATGTACGTAACTGGATGGAATGCGTACGTAACCGGAAACAGCCTAATGCACCCATTGAAGCGGGTTATCACCACTCGATAGCGGTGATCATGGCCAATGCGGCTTACCGTACCGGGGAAAGAGTGACTTTCGATGAGGCGACACAGGAGGTGATGGCCGGGGGAAAGGTTTTTAA
>JAMFSL010000323.1 GCA_026225275.1 Puia dinghuensis | reverse complement strand
GCTATATAGTCAGCGAATGCAATAACATCCAGGACAGCCTGATGGCCGTCTCCGACATGACAGGCGCCAACTACGGCCACGTCACCCGGGGTGCGGCCCTGGCGCTGAAAGCCGAGGCCCAGTTGCTGGCGGCCAGCCCGCTGTACAACGGCGGCAATATCGACGCCAGCAACCCGCTGACGGGCTATACGGACTACCAATTGGGCCGTTGGGATTCGGCGGCACAGTCAGCGCTGGCTATCATCAACTCCGGCATCTACAGTCTGATGCCTGACTTCAGAAATGTCTTCATCACGCAGGCACAGCCGGTAGGAACCAATACGGAATCGATCTGCTGGTACATGAACGGTGAGGACGAATCTGTAGAGCAAAATAATTCACCCATCGGCTACAGCGCGGCCGGAGCAAAAGGCAACACCGCTCCGACGCAAAACCTTGTCAATGCCTTCCCAACAGATTCCGGCTACGCTATCACCGCTTCGAACTCAGGATATGATGCGAACAACCCCTATAGCAACAGGGACCCGCGGCTCCTTTATACTGTCTTCTGCAATGGCGCATCCCTTTGGCTCAACCGCGCCGTCCAGACCTTTGACGGCGGGCTCGATAAACCCGGCGGCGCCGTCTTACAGACTAAAACAGGATACTATATGCGAAAATTCATGGGCCTTTTCGAGACTGCTCAGGGCAGTCCCCCCGAATTCAGCGCTACCGTACACGACTGGATCTATTACCGTTACGCCGGCATCCTCCTGGACTATGCCGAAGCAACCAATGAATATTCCGGCCCTTCCTCCGCCGTTTACAACGTCCTGTTCCAGATCCGGGCGCGCGCAGGCATCCCCACCGGAACCAATAATTATTATGGACTGGCGATGAATATGAGCCAAACGGACATGCGCACTGCCATCCAGAACGAAAGACGCTGCGAAATGGCTTTCGAGGAAAGACGCTACTGGGATATCCGCCGTTGGAAGATCGCCGCAACCGCCTATAACACAGCCCCGCTCCAGGGTGTGGATATCGTAGAGGGGGGCGCAGGATCGGTGACATACAACCCTATCAACGTTCTGACGACGGTATTCAATAGCCCGACGATGTATCTCTATCCCATACCCTACTCGGAGACGATCAAAGATCCGAGTATGACCCAAAACCCAGGCTGGTAATTCATCCGATAACCGACCAACTAACGATATATGACTAAATTATCTCCATATCTTTCTATACTCCTGCTGACACTGTACCTGGCAGGTCTGCACCTCCCCGCCCGGGCACAGGCACCTCAAAACCAAGTGCCCCCAAGAGTAGTATCGGGTGTCATCCGTGACTCTTCCGGGCCGCTTGCCAAAGCCACGATCAGCGAAAAAGGCGTGCCTTCCAATGCCACAAGCTCCGGTTCTGATGGTGGATTCCACCTGACCCTCAAAGGATCGTCGTCGACGATCATCATCAGCTACGTGAATTTTACCTCCCAGGAGCTCAGGGTCAAAGATCCTTCCCTACCCGTCCGGATCCTACTGAGACCCAACGACAGGGGTTTGGAAGAAGCGACTGTGGTAGGCTTTGGCAATATAAAGCAACGGGCGACGGAGACGGGCGCCATCGGCTCTATCAACGCAAGGGAAATCGAGGACGTACCGACATCCAATGTACAAAACGCACTGGTAGGAGAGGTCGCGGGTTTCGTCGCTGTCCAGCGCAGCGGTCAGCCCGGTGCCGATGCCGCCGATTTCTATATCCGCGGTGTCTCCTCGTTGAACGCCGCAGCCAACCAACCGCTGATCCTGGTAGATGATATTGAATATACTTACGACCAGCTGATGCAGATCAACGTCAATGAGATCTCACAGGTCACGATTTTGAAAGACGCCTCTTCCACGGCCATCTATGGTATAAAAGGAGCCAGCGGTGTCGTGCTGATAACGACTAAACGCGGTGTCACCGGCAGGCCCCATTTCGACGTCCGTGTCGAGACCGGCGCCCAGAATCCCGTCATCACGCCGAAATTCCTGGACTCCTACCATTCGTCCATGTTGGTCAACCAGGCGTATGCCAACGACGGATTGCAGCCTGCCTATACCTCCGCGGACATCGCCGCCTTCAAAGCCAACAACGATCCTTATGGCCATCCGAATGTCAACTGGTATAAAGCAATTATGGCTCCTGTGTCAGAACAGGCCAACGCGGACATCGATATCTCCGGCGGGACCTCTAACATCAAATATTTTATCAATGGCGGAGCTTTCACCCAAAACGGAACCATCCGCAATTTCTCGACGAACACGCCGGGGGTCAATGAAAACTACTTCTACAACCGTTATACCCTCCGAAGCAATCTGGACATCCAGGCTACCCGCAACCTGTCCATTCGGGTAGATGCGACTTCCAGGTTTATGGACACCAACGTTCCCCAGGGAACGAATGTCGTGGGAGATATATATAATTACCAGGATTATAATCCCATGTCCGCACCCTTCCTCAATCCTAACCGCAGTTTCGCCTACGCCTATAATACGGTAAGTCAGCTGCCCACCCTGAACGCCCTCCTGTCGACCGAGGGGTACACGCGCCAGCGTCGTACGGACTTCAACGTACTGACCGGCATTACGGAGAAACTAAACGATATTACCCCGGGTCTGCAATTCACCGGCCGCATCTCCTACGCCAGCCAACAACAAAATACACTGTCCCTTTGGCGCGCATTCAATTATCCACCCAGCTATCATTACAACCCCGTCGACAAGTCATATACATTGAATACAGGACCAAGCGGTGGCGGTTACGTGCTGGGCCCCTGGGGTGCCCTTGCAGGTACGGATATCGACAACCAGCGAACGAATATCCAGGCCTTTTTCAATTATGACCGCCTGTTCAACGCTGCCCATCATTTTAATGCCCTGCTGTTGTGGAACATAGACGACTTCCGCAACGACTACGATTCGATCGGTACACAAGGAGGTGTACCGGAAAAAACAGAGGGTTATTCGATTAAAATCGGGTATGACTACAAACAGCGCTACATGGCCGATTTCAATGCAGGCTATAATGGTTCCAGCCGCTTCGGCAACGGACACCAGTTTGGTTTCTTCCCCGCCGCAGGCATTGGCTGGAATATGGCCAAAGAGAATTTCTGGGTTCCCCTCCAGCATATCGCCTCACTGGCAAAGCTGCGGGCCTCATTCGGTCTCGTAGGGTCGGATGTAGCCCTGGGCAATCAATATCTGTACCAGCAGACTTACAACACCGGCTCCCTTTACAGCTTCGGCCAGAGCTCCACGGATGTATTTACCATCACGGAAGGGGCGCTGGGCAATAACAACGTGACCTGGCAGAAATCGCGGAAATACGATATCGGTTACGACCTGAACATGTTCGGGTCCAAGCTTACTTCGACGACAGATTACTTTCACGAATACGTTTATAACCAATTGGTCAGCCCCGCCAATACGCCGCTGATCATCGGTATCACCCTCTCACCGGAGAACATCGGTATCACCCGTAACGTCGGTTGGGAAGAAACATTGAACTATCATGACAGGATCGGCAAAGTCACCTATAGCATAGGCGTCGTCTTTACCCACAATCATAACAAGATCCTTTACGAAGCCGAAGCCTTCCCCGCCTACCCCTGGCTGGCAGTGACCGGGCACCAGATCAACCAGCCCTTCGGCTATGTGTCGGAAGGTTATTATCTGCCGGGCGATGTGAACAATCCCAAAGTCGCTAAGCCTAATACCGCTATCCCCATCCAGGCCGGCGACCTCAGATACAAAGACATCAACGGCGACGGGGTCATCGACCAAAATGACGAGAAAGCTATCGGCAATCCGAATATCCCCAATACGACCATTGGTACGCCGCTGAAGCTGGGCTATAAGAATTTTTCGCTCAGCGTCCTGTTTCAGGGAGCGTTCGACTACAGCCTCTCCCTTTTTGGTTCGGCCATCGAACCTTTCCAAGGCCAATGGCAGCCTATACATGAACACGCATGGACACTGGCCAATGACACCCATGCCGAATTTCCGCGGCTGACGAGCAACCCCACGACTGTCAATAGCCCGGCCGTTTATAACAGCAATTTCTGGCTGATCAACGCCCACTATATCCGGCTGAAATCCCTGGACCTGAATTATATCTTTCCGGCAAAGCTGGTCCCGTTCCATTTTCACAGCGCCCGCATCTACCTGAGTGGCTATAATTTGTTTACGTGGAGCAATGTGATAAAGAAATACCAGCAGGACCCCGAAGTACTATCCGCTACGGTGGGCGATGCTTACCTGAATCAAAGAGTCCTGAATCTCGGCATTCAGGTAGGATTATGATATGATCACCGCAAAAACAATAACCATTGACTATGAGGATCTGGCCATTCGTACTCTTATATTTTCCCGTGATTGCGACAACGGCACAGCAACCGCCAAAAGTCAAGCAGCCGGTCGACTACGTTAATCCGTTCATCGGTGCCAGCACGAACGCCGCCAAAGCGAATGCCACCCATGGACTGGGTAAGACCTTTCCCGGCGCCACGACTCCTTTTGGTATGGTACAGGTCAGCCCTAATACGATCACCGGTGGTGACAATGGCTCAGGCTATAGCTATGAACATACCAGCATAGAAGGATTTGCTCTTACACAGCTTAGTGGCGTAGGCTGGTACGGTGACCTCGGCAATTTTCTCGTGATGCCCTCCACCGGCCCTTTACATACGAATGCCGGTCCGGTTACCGACCCTTCACAAGGCTACCGTTCGCTCTATGACAAGTCTGCGGAAAAAGCCAGCGCCGGCTACTATTCGGTCTTCCTGACGAAATACCGGGTAAAGACTGAATGTACGGCCGCCCCTCACAGTGGCATGCTGCGCTTTACGTATCGGCAAGGCGGTCCTTCCCGCATCCAGATCGATCTGGCCCGTAGAGTAGGCGGTACCAGCACCCTGCAGGAGGTGCACGTCGTCAACGATCATGCTATCGAAGGCTGGATGCAATGCACCCCGGAGGGCGGCGGCTGGGGCGATGGCGAAGGCAAAGTGTCCTACACGGTCTATTTCCACGCCGAGTTCAGCAAACCATTGAAAGACTACGGCGTTTGGTCGGCCGCAATCCCCGATGGCTGGACCCGTAAACGCGAAGATATAGAAAGCGACCGCTATCGACAATGTATCGCCGCTGCCGGCATCACCAAAAATATCCGCGAACAACAAGGCAAACACCTGGGCTTCTTTACCCAGTTCGACACGAAACCCGGCGAGCAGGTGACGATGAAGACCGGCATCTCCTTCGTGGACATAGAAGGCGCCCGAAACAACCTGCGCAATGAAATTCCGGATTGGGATTTCGACGCCATCCACCGCCAGGCCATCGCCCGCTGGTCCCATGCCCTTGACAAGATCAGGATCACCGGCGGCACGGAACAAGAAAAAACGGTATTCTATACTGCGCTCTATCACACCCTGATCGACCCCCGCATCCTGACGGATGTAGACGGCCGGTATCCCGGCGGCGATGGCAAAGTCCATACACCCGCTGACTATACCCGGCGTACGATCTTTAGTGGCTGGGATGTGTACAGAAGCCAGATACCACTTCAAACGATCATCAATCCTTCGGTGGTCAACGATATGATCCGCTCCCTCGTCGATCTCGCCGACGAAAGCGGCAAACATTACCTCGAACGCTGGGAACTGATGAACGCCTACACCAGTTGCATGATCGGCAATCCCGCCGTCATCATGATAGCCGACGCTTATGCCAAAGGCATTCGGAATTTCGATATGACGAAGGCCTATCGCTACTCGGTGAACACCTGCGAACGTTATGGCAACGGCGACCGCGGCTGGGCTTATATCTGCGACCCTGATAACCACAGCGCTTCTTCCTATGGCACTGCCCCCTTCGTGATCTCCAATACACTGGAAGACGGCTATTCGGAATGGTGCCTGTCCCGCCTCGCCACCGCACTGGGTCATCCCGACGATTCGGCCCGCTATGCCACGCGCTCGGAAAGTTACCGGAATATCTTCGACACTACTGTCGGCTGGTTCCGGCCCCGTAAGGCGGATGGATCATGGGAGCCCTGGCCCGCCGAAGGCCGCCTCAAACAATTCTATGGAACGGTAGAAAGCAACCCTTATCAGCAGGGCTGGTTCGTACCTCACGACATTCCCGGCATGGTTGCATTGATGGGTGGAAAAGAGAAAGTGATCGCCGACCTCAGGGATATGTTCGAAAAAACACCCAACGGCATGTTATGGAATGACTATTATAACCACGCCAATGAACCGGTACACCATATACCCTTCCTCTTTAACCGCCTCGGCGTCCCCTGGCTGACCCAAAAATGGACACGCCAGATCTGCACCCGCGCCTATCACAACGACGTAGAGGGTCTGGTAGGCAATGAAGACGTAGGTCAAATGTCTGCGTGGTATGTATTAGCCGCCAGCGGTTTCCATCCGGTATGCCCCGGTGATAACCGCTATGAAATCACCAGCCCCGTATTTTCCCGCGTGGCCATTCAACTGGACAGTACCTATGCCAGCGGCAAGACATTTACGATCATCGCCCGCGATAACTCCCGCGAGAATATTTATATTCAATCGGCAACCCTGAACGGAAAACCTTATCCTTATTGTTACATCAATCATACACAGATAGCGGCAGGTGGTACCCTGGAACTGAAGATGGGTCCCCGGCCTAACAAAAATTGGGGATTATGACTATCAGAACGGCATTTTTTTTATCACTGGTCGTAACCACAACCCGGATATCGGCCCAGGACCTCGTACACTATGCCAATACTTTACAGGGTACGGCATCGGACTTTGGGTTGAGCTATGGCAATACCTATCCCACGACTGCCCTCCCCTTTCCCATGAATGCCTGGAGTCCACAGACCGGCAAAGATGGGGACGGCTGGAAATACCAGTATACAGCGGACAAGATCCGCGCCTTCGGTGAAACACACCAGTGCAGCCCCTGGGTAGGAGACTATGGCGTCTTCTCCCTGATGCCGGTACTCGACAGCGCCCGGACGGATGCCGAAAAACGGGCCACCTCCTTCAGCCACCAAAACGAGATAGCACAGCCCAGCTATTATAGTGTCAAACTGGACAACGGCATCCGGGTAGAAATGGCGCCCACCGAACGCGGCTGTCATATGCGTTTCTCTTTCTCCGGGCCAGCCAAAACCCACGCGGCCTTTCTGATGCTGGACGGTTATACGAAAGAAAGCGAGATCCATATCTCTCCTGACCGGCATACGATAACCGGCTGGGTGAATAACGGCCGCTGGACACTCGGCGGTTTCCGAAATTATTTCGTGATGGTGTTTAACAAGCCCTTCGTCTCCTATGGCACCTGGGAAAATGTCAATGGCTTGCTGTCAAAAGATAAAACGGACGACCTGGGCAACGGTGTTGGGGCCTGGCTGGAATTTGCCAAAGGCTCCGTAGTGGAAGCTAAAATCGCCTCATCCTACATCAGCCCCGAACAGGCCGAAGTGACACTGCAACACGAACTCGGCAGCTTCACCTCTTTTGATGCAACGCATCATGCAGCCAATGAGATCTGGAATAAACTTTTCCACCGCGTACTCGTCGAAGGCGGAACGGAAGACCAAAAGGCAACCTTCTACTCCTGCCTATTCAGAGCCAGCCTTTTCTCGCATACCTTTTTTGAATACGACAAGGACGGCAACCCCTGGTATTACAGCCCCTACGACGGCCATACCCATCAGGGATATATGTATACGGACAATGGCTTCTGGGATACCTTTCGCTCGCAGTTCCCTTTAACGAATATCCTGCAGCCCACCATGCAGGGACAATATATGCAGGCACTACTGGCGGCACAGCAACAATGC
>JAMFSL010000050.1 GCA_026225275.1 Puia dinghuensis | reverse complement strand
CAAGAATCTTGCTGTTTATCAGCCTTCTCGGATCTTTCGAAATGCTGTCGCCCAGCGCATCAATCTTTCTAACGGAAACAATGCGGCCTCACCGGTACATGCCCATTGTTCCTTGAAAAAATACCGCAGTCCGCATTTTATATAGTGGTCATTTTTGAGGTATTGTTGCAGCTGTAACGTTTCTCTCAAATAGTACCCCGCAATTTCCACAGTGGATTCACCTACTTTGTGTGCTGCCTCCCTTACCGGAAACTGATTTTTTTCGAGTATTAAAATACTGATGGCGCTGTTTGTCAATTTTAATTGTCTTGCAACACACATGCCGTATTCACCCGGCATGGCCAGGGATCTGGCGGATACCGCCCATATGGCCGAACGGCGGCGGGTCGGCGATTCCCTTCAACTGAACAATGCGCGGTCGAAGAATTTTGCATTTACAAAAGCGGAGATCTTACCTGGTAATATTGGGTATCTCAAGTTTAACGGGTTTGTCGGTTTTGTGGATGAGGCCCGTCCCACCATCACCGGCGCCTTTCGGTTTCTCGCCCATACAAAAGCCATTATGATCGATCTGAGAGATAATGGTGGGGGTAGTCCGGCCATGTTGAGCCAGATCGAAAGCTATTTTTTTCCGGTAAAGACCCATATGAACGACATCATCGATCGAAAAAATGACGCTCAAATATTCTGGACGGATCCTGCCAAAGCCGAGGGTCTATACCTGCAGCAGCCCGTCTATATCCTCACGAGCGGTCACACTTTTTCAGCTGCGGAAGATTTTTCCTACGCCATGCAATCTGTCCACCGGGCCGTCATCGTCGGCGATACCACCGGCGGCGGCGCTCACCCTGTCGGGCCGGTTCCTGTCGGGCTGGGGTTTGTGGCAGGTATCCCTTTCGCGCGTACGCTGAACCCTTATACGCATACCGACTGGGAAGGCATCGGGGTCATTCCGGATGTTCCAGCCCGTTCCGCGGGTGCGCTCGAAGCAGCAGAGAAAGCCTTCTTCACGAAATGGTCACAAACGGCGGCGGCCGGTCCGGAAAAAGCACAGGCGCAATGGCAACTCGATGATATAGCTGCCCGGCAATCGCAGCAAACCCGGGATTCGGCTTCCCTCACCCCCTATATCGGAACCGACCAGGGCGGACTGGTCTTCTATACTGACCCATCGGGCTTTTACTGCCGAAATGCTGAGCGGGGCAATTCAATATTTAAATTGATTCCGATATCCGGCGACAAATTCATCCTCGATGAGAATGTCCACGTAGAGTTTACAAAAGATGACAAGGGAAATGTTGCGGGCATCGATATGTGGTGGAACAATGGGCAGAAATCTTATAAGGCGAAGGGAAGGTAAGTTGTTAATGAATCCGGGGAGGGGGATGTAACCGGCGGGGCGAAAATGATATCCGTCGGGCGGACGATGGACGGGCTGCGGACAATAAAGAACGGATACTTAGGCCAAATGCAGCCTTCGACCATGATCTCTCAGATGGGTGACCGCCAGGCCAACGTACTCTTCCTTTATCAGCGCTTTCTTGCGTTCGTTCCATGACCGGATCTTCTCCAATAACTCTTTCTCCGACAGGGTCCGATCCTGGGCCAGCAGGAAATGAATGGAGGACAGGACTTCAAGGGCGAGCGTCGATTCGAATCCTTTGATCAGCTCGAACACGCTGTTCAAGCGTTCCCGTTGTTTATCGGTCAGTTTTCTTTCCACGTATTCCCTGACTTCGTCCATCTTGTCGTAGTTCAGCTGCAATGGTTCGAAGGGCTTGATGCTCATCTGCTCGAGCCCGGTGAGGTATTTGCCATTCAGGGCATACAACACTTTTTCGACCCGATGATCGTAAGGGCCGAAATGATGTGGCACGAAGTGAAGTCGCATTGGCTCTCCGCTTTCCTGGAGAAAATAGGCAATCTTGTTGGCGGCGAACACATTGGCCATCTCGCCGCTTTGTTCGTATCGGAACAGGCCATACAGGAGCATAGCCCGGGCGGCGGTCAGGCTGGCCTCTTGTTTCCCGCCCTCTTTCTTCAGCAGTTCCTTCACCTGGTCATTCGGCTCGTAGACCACGATCCTCGCCCTGCTGTCGCCAAGGTACTGTTCGATCAGGGCTTTGACCTTTTCCCACTTCAGGCCGCCATAGCCGCAGCCAAGGGGAGGCAATGAGACGCTTTTGATCTGCTCTTGTTCGATCACCTTCAAAAGATCCTGCAACCCTTCCTCAATAAACCTGTATTGTGATTTCCGGTAAAATTCCGTCTTGGTCGGGAAGTTAATGATAATCTTCTCTCCCTCCAGCGTACTATCCCGCGTCACCAGCATCTTGCCGATCTTCACCTCTCCTTTCTTACACGCGTCTGCATATAGCTTAAAGTTCAGCGGATATTTCTCCTTAAATTGCAAGGCAACACCTTTCCCCATCACTCCCATTGTATTGACGGTATTGACCAACGCTTCCGTATCCGCGTCCAAGAGATTTCCGGTTGTGTATTCTATCACTGGAAGTAAAATTGAGGTTTATCACTATGCACTTTTATCGCCGATCCTGTGTCTTCAATCCATTGCTGTACTAACTGTTGCCGCTGGGTTGTCTGTACGACGACCGCCCGAATATATGTAGCCGGGACGTGGCCTTTGACCAGGAATTCGGCGTGTTTCTTCCGCATCCGATCATGGTCACTATCACTATTGTTATCGCTCCACTCGGTGGCATAAATCGACTTCCAATCCAGGGTCGTATAAGCGTCTTCATCGGTGAAGAAACCGGTAATCTCCGTCGCTGCATTTCCATCGGTGAAACACCACCCTAGTTCACTCCCGACCAGCTCCGTGAACTTACAGCACAATTATACGATGTCTTCCTGTGGCAGTTGCGGAACGCCATAACCTGTCTTGATCTTATAGAGCATTGGCGTTCTTATCCCAAAATAAAAGGGTACATAGTCGTTGACTACGCAATCCGGATCGCATTTTACGGCCACCGTATCGCGACGGCTGATGACCTCGGTGCTACCGATACTCCAATAGTCCGGATGGGCGGCCGCCGATCTCCGACAATGCATCCCGTGCTGCAGGATGGGGGCAGGTTCTTATAGTGCACCATTCTAAATACCCATAGTTTATCCTTTTCCGGGGGTTTCATGTGAGCGGTCAAGGTTTAATGCCGTTGCTGTAGCGAAGCTAAGATAATTAGCATTAATTTACTAATTAATTAGGGCGTCTTATAGCCAATTTTAACGAAGGTAATGGCTTGTCTTGCAGCATAACTCACAATTTACCTACATGCGAAAAAAAGACCATCCAGTCCTGGATGGTCTTGACCCTTAAAACAACCTGTCGCAAATTCTTGCATCAGTTATTACCGGGCCTCTGAATTTGTTTAATTACCCATCCAGAAATTCCATAATGTTCCCGACGCGGTTTGTGCGCCAACGGAGAAGAT
>JAMFSL010000049.1 GCA_026225275.1 Puia dinghuensis | reverse complement strand
GCCTGAAAGCTGATCGTCATCGTGGTGATCAGGATGGCAGCAACCGCAGCGCCGACGAAGACCATTGGGCTGATGCTGATGCGGTAGTCATACTGCTGCAGCCAGTTTCGTAAACAATAGAAGGCGATGGGCGACGCGATCACACAGCTGATGACGACGAGTACGATGAAGTCTTTGGTCAGCATCAGGAAAATCCCGGGCACGGACGCCCCCAGCACCTTGCGGATGCCGATCTCTTTGGTACGCCGTTCTGCAACATAGGCAGCAAGGCCGAACAGACCCAGACAGGAAATAAAGACGGCGAAGGCCGCGAAGATGCCAGCCAGCCTGCCTACCAGCATCTCCAACTGAAATTTCGTGGCGTAGCTCTCATCTTCAAAATGGTATTGGAAGAGGCTGCCGGGGTAGTACCGGTCGAAAATGGCCTTCAACGTCGCCAAAGCGTATTGCGTGCTAACAGTAGACGCCAGCCTATACTGCACCGTGTAGGCCCAGGTTGGCTGATAGACGAAGATCGTGGGTTCGGCAGCACCGAAGGGAGCGTTAGTCAGCGCATCTTTGACCACTCCAATAATACGCAGCCTGTTGGGAGCATTAGACAGTGACCAATTGATATACTTGTTGATAGGGTCTTTGAGCCGCATGCGACGCACCGCTGCCTCATTAAGGATGGCATCCGTAGCGTCCACCGAATCGATGCCGGTGAAAGTGCGGCCGTCGACGAAGGGGATGCCGAGGGTCTTGAAATAATCAGGATCTCCCAATGCGTTCATCGCCAGGGACAGTGGTTCATTCGGCAACTTGCCGGGCCAGTTATCTATGGTATTATGGGAATATATCTCGGTGGCAGGGCTGAGTGAACTGCCCATACTGCTGACGACCCCGCTTTGCATGACTTCCAGCTTGAACGCTTTGTAGTTATTGCTGACCGCATTTGAACTGATCAGTCGATTGGGGTCATAGCCGCGGGGGCGGTCTTTGGCATGCTGGATCTGCTGGTAAATAATGATCGTACTGATGATGAGGGCGATCGAACAGGTGAATTGCAGCACCACGAGGGCTTTTCTACCAAAGGTGGCTGAAGGCCCTGCCTTCACGGCAGACTTCAAGACTTTCACCGGCTGAAAGGAAGACAGGTAGAAGGCTGGCCTGCTCCCGGCCAGTAACCCGGTAACGAGTACATAGCCGAGCATGATGAACCAGAACCAAGGATTGGTGAGTGGCAGGTGGATGTCCGTCCTGGCCAACGCATTGAAAGCAGGTAGCGCCAGCTGTACGATCAGCAAGGAAACTAAAAAGGCGAGGCAGGTAATGAGGATGGACTCTACCAGAAATTGCATGATGAGACCCTGACGGCTGGAGCCGGCGACTTTGCGGATACCGACTTCCCGGGCCCTTTTTTCCGACCTGGCCGTGGAGAGGTTCATGAAGTTGATGCAGGCGATCAGTAACACGAGGATACCGATGATGGTGAAGATGCGCAGGTAATCGATGAGGCCGCCGCTGGCGATTCCATTTCTATAGTCGGTATAGAGATGCCAGTCGCTGAGGGGCTGCATGATGACACGCTGCTGAAATGTCTTATAGGTTTCGGCGGCGTTATGCTGAACGAGCCCGCTGATCTTTTGTTCGACCTGGGCATAAGAGACATTCGGTTTGAGGGACACGAACAGTTGGAAAAAAGTATGGTTCCAATTGGTTTGCGCAGCTTTCACCCAGTCATTAGAAGTAAAGGCCTGGAAGGTGGTGACGTAGTCGAAGCGTAAGGTGGAATTGTCGGGTATATCCTTCAGGACGCCGGTGACCTTGAGGTTCTGCCAATTGTCGCGGCGGATGGTCTTACCGATAGGGTCTGCATCGCCGAACAGGGCTCTGGCGGTGGATTGGGTGATGACGATGGAGGAGGGGTCTTTCAGGACCTCATCGGCATTGCCTTGCAGCAACGGGTACTGGAAAATCTTCAACATATCTTCGCCCGCGATGAGATCGTTGAGCGATATTATTTTATCCCCGACCCTCAGCGTACTGGCGGTGATACCAAAGCTCAGGGCGACGTGATCGACTTCGGGGATGTCGTTCTTTAATGCTGCGGCCAATGGGATGCAGACTGCGTCTGTGGTATTGATCTGACCATTATTGTTATAGTTGTATTTGACCTGATAAGCCTGTTGATAGCCGGGAAGGAAGCGATCGTAGGAATACTGCTGGTGTACCCACAGTCCGATGAGCAGCGCGATGGCCATGCCGGTGGCGAGGCCGAGGATATTGAGGACGCTGTACACTTTGTTACGTAGTAGGTTGCGCCAGGCGGTCTTGAAGTAGTTACGGAACATGGGGATGGTTTTTTCGGGGAAGAGACGGCCAAAAAAATGCCAGACCGATAACGCCATATCAATCATACACTTATATAGCTTTCTATCCACGTCGTTGTCCGTTTCTGATACATCTGCTGTCCGTTTTCCGCGCCTCTGACTCGTCCCAAAAAGCTATACAGGTGATCTGACCCTATTCCAGTAAACCTGGCAACCTCGCCGTCAAATAGACTCTGGCATCGGCCTTCGTCTTCAACTGTCCCGTATAGCCATCCAGTAATAGGCTTCTGGGTCCGGGTTCTGTTTGTTTTTCCATCTCCGCTTTCATCACGACATGGAGAAAGGCAGGGAGATTGCCACCATCTATCGGCGTCTTCGTTTCATCGATCATCGCGGTCGCAGCAGGCGCAACAGCCGCCTCACTCGTCACCGCATTCGCTGTCACCCCCGCCTCACCCGTCACCCCTGCCGTCGCAGGCGCACCCCCCACGGCCGGCAAAGAAACGGGACAATCAGTTCTCGCAACCCCTAAGCTCGCTAGCCCCGTCACATTTTTCGCCGCTCCATCCCGTTGCGTCAATGCTCCCAGCCCCAATATCGCCTCCACCGTCGCAGGTACAGAAGAATGGTCATACGTCTCGTGACTGATCCAACTCTGTGCTGTATACGCAGAAACGACCAGGGCCGGCACCCGCACGCCCAACCGCGTAAAATCGAACCCCGACGTATTGTATTTGCTATGCGGAAGGGTATCTCCGGGGGCGACTGCCACGGGCGGCGCAAAGTGATCATAAAAACCGCCATGCTCATCGTAATTAATGATCAGCAAACTGTTGAGCCAGAGCGGCGAATTCCGGATCGCCTCATAGGTGCTCTTTATCAATGCCTCGCCATGGCGAACATCATCCATCGGATGCTGAGAAGTGCCGCCTGAATAAGAATTATTAACGATATCCCCATAATTAGGTTCGATGAATGTATACTGATAAGGATATTCTCCATTGATATCGGTGGCAAAATTATCATAGGAATGTGTATCGGATAATTTGACTCCTTTCAACCCCGCTACAGAAGGGATAGATCCGATCAACGGAAGAGCCGCTCCGCGATAGAGGCGCCATTGCTGTTGACTGGTGTTCATGAGGTCATACAGCGTGCCATGCTCAAATGCAAACCCCTTGATGGTCTCCCATTCTGTCGTTTCGATCAGTCGTGGGCTATGATCCAGGCCGCCGCTGGACGCCGCATGAACAAAAAACCGGTTTGGCCAGGTGGGGCCCGGCAGCGAAGAAAACCAATGATCGCAAACGGCGAATGAGGAAGCCAGTGCTGTCATGACCGGCAACTGCGTTGGGTCATAACCCTTCATTATCTCGCCAAAATTTGTCGTGGCGCCTCCTTCTCCCGCAGACTTTGTCGTGGCATAATTGCTGACAAAACCACTATTGTCAATAGCAGGGTAAGCGCCTCCTTTATACGCTGCTCCGGGTTGACCGCATAATTGTTCAGCTACGTCCGGAAATTCATGTCCCGGATCGAAGGGCATCACGAAGTCAGCGCTCCGGGTGGCCGGATAAGTCGTCCCCTCATAGGCGTTTGTATTCGCGGCGCTAACGCCAACAATTTGCGTGTCTTCGCCGGTCGACGCATCCTTCCCTTTAAGTCCCGACCAACCGAGCATATGATCGAACGACCTGTTCTCCAGCATGAGGACAAAAATGTGTTTGATATTCGGATTGGCTAAATTGGCGCCCATCATTCTAAAAATTGTACCGTAAAATACTAAAAAAACCGCCCCTTTTGGGAGCGGTTTTACCATATAACCTCAAAACAAACCTCTTTATTTCTTGAAATCGTTGATCCCGTAGTAGTATACTTCCTTACTATCAGGATAGATACCCTGGATCTGGAAATTGCTGCCTTGTTTGCTGAGGGCGTCTCTGAATTCATCGATGCTCTTCACCGGCTGATCACCTACTTTGGTGATGATAAAGCCGGGGTGCATATTCGTCTGACTGCTCAATACGCCACCTTCTTTGATATTGTTGACCACGACTCCGCCGTCGACACCTAATTTGGCGGCATCGTCTTTGGTAAGGTCGGAGAGGTCCGCTCCCATGGATTGAACCGCAGCCGATTTCATGCTGGCGAATTCACCCATCTTGCCTTGCAGCGTTACGTCGACGGTTTGTTCGGAACCGTTGCGGACGAAAGTGAGGCTGACCTTATCGCCGGGTTTCTGCCGGGCAACGAGTTCTGCCAGCTGGGCATTTTCATCGACCTTGATGCCGTTGACCTTGACGATGACGTCACCTTTCTGGAGCCCTGCCTGAGCGGCTGCCCCCTGGGGAGCGACTTCCATTACATATACACCATCTACGTCGGTATTGATACCCAATTCCTTTTTCTTCGCGTCTTCGAGTCCTTCCGGCGCCATACTGATGCCGATGTAACCTCTCTGGACGGAACCATATTTCATGATGTCGCCGATGACTTTCTTCATGAGGTTAGAGGGAATAGAGTAGGCATATCCGGCGAAAGCGCCGGTCGGAGAGGCGATAGCGGAATTGATCGCCACGAGTTCCCCATTGGTATTGACGAGAGCGCCACCGCTGCTGCCGGGATTGACAGCCGCATCTGTCTGGATGAAGGCTTCTACGGGGGCCGTGCCCTGGGTATTGATACCGATGTTCCTGGACTTGGCGCTAACGATACCTTGTGTCACGGTGACGTCGAGGTTCAGCGGGTAACCGATGGCCATGACCCATTGTCCCAGCTTGACATCATCGGAGTTGCCGATGGCCATGACGGGAAGGTTCTTGCCTTCGATCTTATCAGCGCCAGATCTGTGTTAGGATCGGTACCGATGACCTTGCCTTTGTAGTTGTCGCGGTTGTTCAACGTAACGGTGATCTCCGTTGCGCCATCGACTACGTGATTGTTGGTGACGATATACCCGTCCTGGCTGATGATGACGCCGGAACCGGATGCATGCTGGTCAGGAGACTGCTGCTGGAATTCCCGGCCGCCGCCGTCGCCGAAGAAGTGTTTAAACATTTCTCCCATCGGATCCTGTTCTTCGCCCTGGCCCTGCCGGCCTGCCGTCTCTTTGAATTTCGTCAGGGTCTTGATATGAACGACTGAAGGTACCGCCAGCGAGGCGGCTCTTTGGAAGTCTACCGGTTGTGCCATCGTTGCAGGGGCTCCGGAGTACGATGTTTTAAATATGGGCGCGGCGCCGGTATCAGTGATACTATTGAACGGCTTGTTTGTGTTCGCTAACCCATGCGCGAAAATAGTCGCGCTGCCGATGATTGCAACTGCACCAAGCAACGCTACCCCGAGTTTCATTTTCATTTGTTTTCTAGTTATTTGATGTGATGAATTGTTATACAGTATATAGAACGCCCGGAGTAGCCATTCGTTTAGTGACGTCTGTTAAACAATGTATAAAGCGCACTGGGTGTGGGTTTTGCAGAGGCCTGCGGAAGCGTTCGGAGCATTTTCGCAGGCGAATCGCTAAAGGAATGTGAAGGTTTCGAGAAAGGGATGTTAAAGGATATTTTGTATATTTATCAGCCATGAAAAAACTGAAAGCTGGCCTGAGAAAATTAACTCCGTTGCAAAGAGGGACCATTTTATTGAGTTTGCTACTTTTTGTCGTTTCACTTTTTCAACCTGCATTTTACATTGATAGGGCTGATTATGACGCATGGGCTAACAGTGCGCTTCTCTTTTTGTTAGGTTGGGGCAGTGCATTGGGCGGAAGCCTGGTGGCAAGTGTTATCTGGCTCGCCAATCCGCTGTATATTCTCGCTGTCTTTTTTAGTATCAAGGGACAGGTTAAGGGGCTATATTTCGGTATTTTAGCATCGATCACCGCGTTTAGTTTTTCTCGTCTTGACGAGATATTGACCGACGAAGGGGGCGGCTACTCCAAAATAACAGCTTTAAAAGCAGGCTATAAACTGTGGTTGGCCAGTATGGTGGTTTTAACTATTGGGACAGCCATCAGTCTATTGACAAAGAAGAAGGCGCTACCGGGAAACCAGGCCCGGGCATCGGAGGACAATAAGGTCAATTATCAGGAAATGACCATTAACGAAAGACTTTACGCAGCAGGATTTCTGGAAGAGTTCGATAAGGCGTTAGAAGAAAAGGATATTCCAAAGGTGGTATACATTCTGAGATCTGTGCAAGTGGCTGAATATTTCATACAAGATATTGTAGATCAAATGGGATAATCAACATTTCACCATCTTCTTCTTCTTACCTAACGTCCCTTTGCTCTTCGCCTTTTCGATATACGCCACGGCATCGGGCACTTTGCAGGCCCTTCCATGCATGTCAACTATGACGGTGCCGATCTTTTTGGCGACAGAGATTGCGTCGGGGGAGAGGGCGGTCACGTATGAACCCAAAGCGATGATGAAACTGTTCATGTTCATGCGGACGCGGTCGTCGACAGCGGAGATGGTCTTTACGACCCGGGCAAGGAGGGCTTTCAGCGCGGGGATATCCAGTGCGGCATCGGGCCTGAGGGCGACAATGTCGCGGAGGGTGGCCCAACCTGCGGCGGCGATGTGTTCTTCTTTCGCGTCGATCCATTGCAGGGCAAGCTCATAGCCATGCGGACTGCCGGCCGTGACCCAGGGAACGGTATATTCACTGATGTTTTGCGAGAGGGCCTGCCTGACCCAGGTTTGCAGATCGGCTGCCGTCATGTGAGCGTCATCGGCGATCAGCCCGGCGAGATACATGGCGTCGGCATTGCCGGTGGCGTAGAGGTCTTTGGCGAGCTGATAGTCTGTTTTGATCTTCTTCTCGATAGTCTTCAGGTGCTCGACTTTCACGCCGAAGAGAGGCTCTTTGATCCCATGCTTCATCAGGAGCGTCTTGATGCTGTCACTGCCCATCGATTGCAGCTCGGTCATGATTTGTTGGACGGTCATACGCAGGAGTTGGGTGTCCCCCGAAGATACGAAATGGGGGCGGCCGCCGCAAGTGACCGCTGCAAGTGACCGCACGG
>JAMFSL010000322.1 GCA_026225275.1 Puia dinghuensis | reverse complement strand
GCCGTGTCGATGGAAGTCACGTCATGGTCATATGATGCGTGTATAGCCTCTAATGCATCATTTTTGTCTGCTCCTCCCCACATCCATCCGCCGATGGCCCATGCGCCGAAGGTGATCGTTGAAACTCTGAGGTCTGTACTACCTAGTTGTCTGTATTTCATGGTTCATTGTTTTGTTACCAGCAAAGCTATGGTCATTGAGAAGCGAGGAAAAGGGACAATCGTTGAAAAGGCAAGATCTGTCGCCGGAACGTTCATCGATTGTTTTTGCCGTCCGGGCGACCATTCAGGCGATTTTGACGTATAGAGGCGGGAGCATGAAATCCGATGATGTACTTTTATATCGTCAGATGCCGACAGCTAATGAGATATTTTTATACTATATTATTTTTTGCAGACACCCTGATATTCCTGTGGCTTTCCTATCTTTTTTTTCACAAGTGCGACAGCGATAGTTCGTGCCGGACGTTGATGCTGATCCTTTCGGGGATAGGCACCAGCATTTTTTTGCTGGTCCTTTTATTGAAGGGCTATTTGAAACTGCCGCATGACAAACGCCGGCAACGCTAAAGGCGCCCTATGGGCGACGGCTTTTGCCGGTTCAACTACTGTTTAGCCCATTTCACCGATAAGCGATTGGAAGGTGCATACCGTATTTTTATGTTTGCTCAGAGTTTACGAAGGTTTTTTTTCACAAGCAGTTATTAATGGTTGGGGCCGCATGTCTATGCGGCCCTATTTTCTCAAAAAAGTAAGGACCTGCAACATGAAACAACATATTCCGCTTAAGCGATTTGAGTATTGTATGCCTGCTCCCGGTGCGGCTGTTGACGGGATAAAAAAGGTAAGTATCGACTTTGAGAAGAGAGAATTATCGCTGACCGGGGATATCAGACTCGTCCCGGAGCGACCCCGAAAGCTGTGGCGGGCGCGTTCTACCTCCTCCAGGGAAAGGATAGAGGTCAGGGCCACTATTCATCCAGGTTTCACCGGTGGCCTGGCTGGTTTTTCAGCGGATGAAGTAATCTTTTCCCTGGCGGGGACCATGCGGGATAGTAAACACATAAATTCCTGCTCCGGGTTGCTGGTACTTGAAAATCTGACCGACGGGTATGGGTCGGAGGGTCGGGAATGGCATGCGACCCTTTATCTTTATGATGACAAAAGCGATGGACGCGAGATAAAGCTCAGATTGACGATGTATCGCCCTCTGGCGAACCCGGAGCTGAACTAACCGACCAAATTTGTTACTTTTATTGCATGAATGCGCTGATCATTGATGACAATACAATAGCCAGAACCACTATCAGACACCTGGCCGGGAAAGTCGGTGATATCGATATAGTGGCTGAATGCGCCGATGCGATGAAAGCCTATGAACTGCTGCAATTAAGACCGGTAGATTTGTTATTATTGGATATCGAGATGCCGGGTATGTCAGGATTGGAATTGACCCAGAACCTGGGTGACAAGCGGCCCGTCATAATTTTCATCACTTCTAAAAGAGAATATGCGGCGGATGCATTTGATCTGAATGTGGCCGATTATATCATAAAGCCGGTGACTACACCTCGTTTTATCCGTGCTATCGATAAGGCAAGGGAGATATTGGAAAGCAACCGTGAAGAGATCAATCTAAAAGATGACGAGTTCATTTTTATCCGGGATTCCAATGTAGTCCGCAGGTTGAAGCTGGACTGTATCCTATACGCAGAGGCGATGGGCGATTATGTCAAACTGCATACGCCGGAGAGATTCTATGCCATTCACTCTACATTAAAGGCGGTGGAAGACAGGCTGCCTGCTTCAAGGTTCCTTAGGGTCCACCGTTCTTACCTGGTGGCCGTAGACAAGATAGACACATTAGACGGCGGCGCATTGATCGTTGGTGGAAAACCCTTGCCGGTAGCCGATGCATTTCGTGGCGCCTTGAATAAACGGATGAATATCTTGTAAAAGAACGCCGAATTAATATCTTCTATGACCAGTAACCGGATCATTTATTTGGTGCTTACTGCATTTATTGCCGGCAACATGCTGATCATTTTCGTGCAGTACAGTTCTTCAAAGAATATACATAGCCTTATCACGGGGAACAAGAAGCTATCAAATGAATTGATCATTGGCAATCAGCTCCGGGAGGCGGAGAGAGATTTGCTTGCTACGGAAATCAGGCTCGGCAGGACGTTAGCCGCAGACGACACCTCCTATCTTATGCAGATAGATACGTTGCTTAAAGGAGCCCACGCGCTGCTTGATTCACTGAGGGTTATGGACGATCAGGATAACACGATCACGAATATCGATCAGCTCTCGAAACTGGCGGATGAAAAGTTAGTACTGAAGAATCTGATCATTGAAACGTATCGCCAGGGCCGCCGGATCCCGCCCGACAGTTTCCGGTCCATCATGCAACGCAGGACCCTTACTATTGACGTGAATAATTTCAGCCGCAGGATCTATGCCAGCCGTGAGCGACTCCTGGATTCCCTTTCCGTTTCTGTCAATAGTAGTGGCAGAAGGGCTCAAAAATGGAATGTTGTGATGGTCCTGATTGTCGTAGTTAGCGGCGCTGTGCTGTTTTGGTACATTATTAGCTGGATACGCAGGCAAAATCTATTAATTCAGCAATTGGATGCTTCCGAAAAGAGGGTCCGAGAGGTCTCCCTGATCAAGGAGAACTTTATGGCGAATATGAGCCATGAGATCCGCACGCCCATGAATGCCATTTTAGGATTTACGAACCTGATGAAGGCCAGGAACCGGGACCCGGAATTGGAGGAGTTTATAGAAGCGATCGGGCAATCCGGGGAAAGCTTGCTGACAATTATCAATGACATCCTGGATATTTCAAAGATAGAGGCGGGTATGATGCGCATCGAGTCTACGTTTTTCAGCGTCCGCGGCCTTATTCACTCCATTAGAACCATGTTTGCCGGGAAAATGCTGGAGAAGGGACTGGATTTTGTCACAGCTGTCGATGAGCTTGTTCCGGATACGGTGTCCGGCGACCCGACCAGGTTGACGCAAATATTGGTAAATATGATCGGGAATGCGGTGAAATTCACATCCGAAGGAGCGATCAGGGTCGTCGTCGACTCCGGTTGGAGCGCGTCGATGCTATGAAGTCCTGATTCTTTGGCTAAGGTTTGGGGCTCACTACAAAAGCAGCTCAACACCTCATCCCCGTCGGCATGATG
>JAMFSL010000048.1 GCA_026225275.1 Puia dinghuensis | reverse complement strand
TGCCATTGACTCCGGATTATACGCAGAACTACCTGATGAGCCAGACGCCACAGGCGCAGGTCTATCAGCAGATCGTGCAGGACCTCAAGGATGCCAAGACAGCTGCTGCTGCCGATTTTTCCGTTGGCGGCGGCGAGCGTATCCGGCCGACGAAGTGGGCGGCGGGGGCGTTGTTATCCAGGGTATACCTGTATGAAGGCGACTGGGCCGATGCGGAGGCGGAGGCGGACAGTGTGATTGCCAATAATTCGCTTTTCAGCCTGGTCACCGATCCGGCCGCGGTCTTCAATACGAACAGTACCGAAGCGATCTGGCAGCTGAAGCAGAACAACACTAGTTACGCCAACGATTATAATGCGACTTTCGAGGGCTATACCTTCATTCCGTATAACTCTACTTCAGCCATCTCCTACTATCTCGCCCCCCAGCAACTGGCGGCCTTTGAGCCGGGAGACCTGCGTTATACGGAATGGGTCAACAGTTATGCCTATACGAGTAACAATACTACCACCACTTACTACTATCCTTACAAGTATACCGTCGGTCCGGCGCAGACTCAGCCGGGGGGCGTTATCCCGCAGTATTATATGGTGCTGCGGCTGGCGGAGCTCTACCTGATCCGGGCCGAGGCGAGGGCCCACACGGGCACCAACCTTACCGGCGCAGCGGCCGACCTCAATGCGATCCGCAGCCGTGCCGGGCTGCCGCCGACAACAGCTTCCACAGGGACGGATCTGCTGACAGCCGTTGCTCACGAGCGGCAGACCGAACTGTTTGCCGAATGGGGACACCGCTGGCTCGATCTCAAGCGGACGGGCCAGGCGCTGAACGTGCTGTCGCCCATTCCGCTGCATGCGGCTATCAGCCAGGACCAGCTGCTGTACCCGATACCGTCAGCGGAATTGAGCGCGGATCCCCATTTAGTGCAGAACGCCGGCTACTAGGCGTCCATCCACATCACTTTTCACTTACCTGTTAATTCAACAGCATGAATACTCTTGTCAAAATCGAGCATTTGTCCCATCGTTATAGCCGTTCCTGGGCCATCAGGGATATCAATTTGGAGATCGGCGGAACCGGTATCGTCGGACTGCTGGGCTCCAATGGGGCGGGTAAATCCACTACGATGAACATTCTTTGCGGCGTGCTCCGGCAGACGGAGGGGAGTGTCATCATCGACGGCATCGATATGGCGCGTGATCCAGAGCAGGCCAAGCAGCGGATCGGCTTTCTGCCGCAAACGCCACCGCTCTATACCGATCTGACGGTGGATGAATACCTGACCTTTGCCGCTGAGTTGCGCCTCGTCGAAAAAAATAAGATCCGCTCGGCCGTGGAGGAGGCGAAGGAGCGCTGTGGCGTCGCCCATTTCAGCAAGCGGCTGATCGGCAACCTGTCGGGAGGTTATCGGCAGCGGGTAGGGATTGCGCAGGCGATCATCCACCGGCCCCGGCTGGTAGTTCTGGATGAGGCTACCAACGGGCTCGATCCCAACCAGATCATAGAAGTAAGAAATCTGATCAGGGAGATCGCCGCCGACAGAGCGGTGATCTTCTCTTCACATATCCTGTCGGAGGTGCAGCTATTATGCAAGGAGATCAAGATGATAGAGCAGGGGCGCATCGTGTTTGCCGATACGATGGACGCGTTCAATAACTATGTCGAACCGCATAGCGTGACGGTACATCTGGAGAATCCGCCTGCCGCGGATGCATTGCTTCGGGTAGAGGGGGTGACCAAGGTGGATTTCCTCACCGAACGGCAGATCCGCGCCTGGTTTACCGGGGATGCGGGCATCACCGAACGCATCGTGGCGGCGAGCATCCGGGAAGGATGGAGGTTGAGAGAGATCAGTATCGACAAGAGCTCGGTAGATGAGATTTTCGCACAATTGTCAAAAAATTGAGATCCATGAAGAAGAAGCTGATCTTTAAAATCGCACGCATAGAGTTATACAATCTTTTTTATTCTCCCATCGCCTGGCTGCTGCTGATCGTTTTTTTAATTCAGACGGGGGTGGCTTATACGGGGATGGTGGAGACGATCCTGATGCGACAGAATATGGGCGGCCAGGCCCAGCGAGGCGTGCGGTTCATAACGGGGATTGTTTTCACCAGTGACGCCGGCGTATTCAACACTGTTGTCTCCAGGCTCTACCTGTTCATTCCTTTGCTGACGATGGGGCTGATGAGCCGGGAAGTCAATAGTGGCACTATCAAGCTGCTATATTCTTCACCGGTGACCGTCCGGCAGATCGTGCTGGGAAAGTTTTTGGCGATGATGGGCTACAATCTGTTGCTGCTCGGTGTCGTGTGGATATTCATCATCACGGCCCTGTTCAATATTCCGGCGATGGATATCGGCCTGGCGCTGTCGGGGCTGGTGGGTGTGTATTTTCTGCTGGGCGCTTTTTCCGCCATCGGGCTGTTCTTATCTTCGCTGACGGCTTACCAGGTAGTAGCCGCTATCGGTACGCTGGTCGTATTGGGAGCGCTCAGCTGGGTCGGCACTCTTTGGCAGGAATATGATTTCTTCCGGGACCTGACTTATTTTCTTTCCATCAATGGCCGAACCAGCCATATGATCAACGGGTTGATCACTACGAAGGACGTGATCTATTTTTTGGTCATCATCTGTTTTTTTCTGGGTGCGAGCGTCTTTAAATTGGACGATGCGCGGGCATACAGGCCGCTGTGGAATAAGGTGGGCCGGTATGTCGTCTTGTTGGTGGCAGGGCTGGCGGTGGGATATGTGACTTCCCGGCCCCGGTTTATCGGTTATTGGGATGCGACGGCCAATAAGACAAATACGCTGACGCCCAATGCGCGACAGATCATCGGGGAAATGCGGGATACGCCGCTGGTGGTCACGACCTATGTGAACCTGCTGGACAAAAATATCTGGCTGGCGCTGCCCAAAGAGCGTAACAACGATCTGGCTATCTGGGAGCCGTACCTGCGGTTCAAACCGGACATTTCTTTCCGGTACGTCTACTATTATGACAGCACGGGACCGGACATGTTCAAATATTATCCCGGACTCGATCTGCGAGGCCTTGCAGAGAAGATAGCAAAAACGGCGAAGGTGAGCCTGCAGCGTTTCGAGACGCCGGAACAGATCCATCGGGAGATCGATCTGCGGCAGGAGAAAAACCGGTTGACCATGCAATTGAATTATAAGAGAAGAACGACTTTCCTGCGTGTTTACGACGACCTCATGCGTTGGCCAGGTGAGACGGAAGTATCGGCGGCGTTCAAGCGCCTGCTGCAGGCACGGCTGCCAAAGATCGGTTTCGTGGATGGGGAGGGGGAGCGGAGTATTGGCAAAGCTGGGGATAAACAATACAAAGTGTTGACGAATGACGTTTCTTTCCGGTATTCGCTCGTGAACCAGGGGTTTGACGTAGAGACGGTCTCACTGGAGGACGGCAAAGTCCCGGCAGATATCGCCGCATTGGTGATTGCCGATCCACGGGCGCCATATGACAGCCTGGAGCTGGCCACGCTCCGGCAATATATCGATAGAGGCGGTAACCTGCTGGTCGCGGCGGAACCGGCCCATGCTGCCTTTCTTGCGCCCGTATTACAGCCGTTGGGCATACATATTCTGCCGGGCGCACTGGTAGAGCCGAGCAAGGATTTCGCACCCGACCTGGTGATGCCCTACCTGACCCGTACGGCCGATGGTTTGTTGCCGGATATCGGCAAGTCCCGGCGGGACAGCATTGCAGTGTCGATGCCGGCGGCGGCGGCGCTCAGTTATGACAAGGACAAGGGATTCGAGGTAGAGCCGTTGTTAGCGATGGATAGTAACCGAAGCTGGAACCGGCTGTTGCCGATCCCCGATGCTTTGGCCGTACTACCGGTCAGCAATACGATGATGGAACACGATCGGCATCCCGTTTATTCCGACAATATCAGTTTTTCGGCTGCGGATGGCGATACGCATGGAGCCTTTCCAACCGCGCTGTCGCTGACACGCGTTGTCAATGGGCAGCAGCAGCGGATCGCCGTGATCGGCGATGCCGACTTCATGAGCAATACGGAATTGTCACGGCAGTTCCCACGTCATTCGAATTTCGTTTTTGCGACAGGGTTATACAGCTGGTTGACAGGAGGTGCATTCCCGATCGACACCTCCCGTCCCGATTCGAAGGACCGGAGGATGAACCTGACTGATGGCGGCCTGGACGCCCTGAAGATCCTGTTCGAGTTCGTACTGCCAGGATTACTGTTGATTTTTGCGAGTGTCCTGCTCGTCAGGAGAAAAAGAAAATAGGTATGGCTTTCAGTACAGATCAGCAGACAATGGACGACCTGAATATATTCGGCCGGCGGGGAGGGAGTTCGGTTTTGCAGCTCTTCAACCGGGCGGTTACCCGTGGTGGCTCCGACATGCTGGAAGAGCTTTTCCGGCAGCCGCTGTCGGATGCGGCGGCTATCAACCGGCGCAGTGGCACAATGCAGTTCTTTTCTCACAGGCGCGAAGCTTTTCCCTTCCGGGGCTCGGGCCTGGACGCTATAGAGGCATATCTCTCCATGACCGACGAGCGGACGAGGCTTCCGGCGGAGCAGGCTTCGCTGAATGGGCGGCTGACTGCGCTGATCGGTTCAGATAACGTTTACAAGGTAGTTCATCAGGGGATAGTGGCACTGGTGGATGTCGTCGGGACCATGCAGCGTTTCCTGGAGACGCTTGGGCCAGGCCCCTATGCGGAAGAAGCTACGGAGATAATAGCGTTGCTGAATAGTCCGGCACTATCGCCTTTGCAGCGTGTTGCGGCGGGGTCGAAGCTTTCCTATGCGCAGGTAGCTGAATGGGATGGCCTGTTACGGTTCCGTCACCGGGCGGTGGTGAAACAGCTGCTCCGGTCGGTGTACCTGCTGGATGTCTATATCGCCGTCGCGCAAGTGGCGGGGGAGCGCGGATTTTGCTATGTGGAAGCCCTGGCCCGTGAAGAAGGCAGGCTATGGCTGGAGGGCTGCTATCATCCTCAGCTGCAGCATCCCGTGCCGAATGATCTTTGCATGACGGCCGACAGCAATGTGCTATTCCTGACAGGGGCGAATATGGCCGGTAAATCGACGCTGATGAAATCGCTGGGTATTGCGCTATACCTGGCACATCTGGGATTTCCGGTGGCTGCGAGGCGGATGGTGTTTGCCGTGCGGGACGGACTCTATACGACGATCAATCTACCCGATAACCTGGGAATGGGCGCGAGTCACTTCTATGCGGAAGTGCTGCGGGTGAAGAAGATGGCGGTAGAGTTGCGGCAGGGCAGACAGCTTTTTATCGTCTTCGACGAGCTGTTCAGGGGCACGAATGTGAAGGATGCGCATGAGGCTACCGTGGCGATCACGTCGGCATTTGCACGCAAGCGCGGATCGATGTTCGTTATTTCCACGCATATCATCGAGGCGGGGGATGAGCTGCGACGGTCAGGCAATATACATTTCGTTTATCTGCCGACGCGGATGGAGGGCACTGTTCCCACCTATCCCTATACGCTGGAAGATGGGATCACCGCCGACCGGCATGGGATGATCATCATACAAAACGAGGGGATACTGGATATCCTCAGGAGGGCCACCTTATGAGCTTCATGGTCGATAAACAGACGCTGGACGATTTGAACCTGCTGGGGAAGTTCAGGCCGGGGTCGATATTCAATCTGTTCAACCAGGTAAGGACGACGGGCGGGGAGCGGCTGTTGGATGAGCTGTTCAGGAACCCGCTGTCTGATGAACGGGCCATCAATCAACGCTGCGAGGTATTGGCCTGGTTCCAGCGGACCGTTGTGGTATTTCCTTTTAGTAATGAGCAGCTCACGACCATGCAAGAATTCCTGGATGAGGGGAGTGGCAGCAGATGGCAGGCGGTGTCGGGATTGGCCTGGAAGCGTTTGCAGGCCGCTGTATGGAAGGATGAAGGCTATCGGCAGATATTCGGCGGCCTGCGGGTGACGGCTGACGTGCTAAGAAGCTGCTGGATATTGATCAGGCAGCTGGGGGATGGATTACCTTTTCGTCCCGAGCTGCTGCGATTGCAGGAGATCCTTGCCGATCCGCGGCTGAGCTGGTTGAAGAAAGAGGATGAGGATGTGTCGCTGCTGCGGATGGCGGGAAGATGGCATTTGCTGAGTGTAACGCTGCGAAAGGAAATGGAAGAAGTATCGGCATTACTATATACCATCGACGTCTATCTCGCGGTGAGCAGGGTGGCGCGGGAGCGGGGCTGGTCCTATGCGCGTGCGCTGCCGGCGGATATGAATGCCTTTCATGCCGAAGGGCTGCGGCATCCGGGGCTGGAACGGGCGGTAGGGAATAGTCTGTCGTTCCGG
The DNA here is from genome assembly GCA_026225275.1 of Puia dinghuensis. Taxonomy (GTDB): domain Bacteria; phylum Bacteroidota; class Bacteroidia; order Chitinophagales; family Chitinophagaceae; genus Puia; species Puia dinghuensis_B. The sequence goes on along the minus strand of JAMFSL010000048.1, from coordinate 14,790 downwards.
GCCGACAGCAATGTCTTGTTCCTGACCGGAGCCAATATGGCGGGCAAATCCACTTTTATGAAGGCGTTTGGCATCGCCGTCTACCTGGCGCACATGGGATTTCCGGTGGCGGTGCAGGAAATGGTGTTTTCCGTGCGCGACGGGTTGTACTCGTCCATCAATGTGCCGGATGATATCCAGCTCGGCTATAGTCACTTCTATGCCGAAGTGCTGCGGGTCAAATACGTGGCGCAGGCCGTCAGTACCGGAAAGCGCCTGGTCGTGCTCTTTGACGAGTTATTCAAGGGGACCAATGTGAAGGATGCTTACGACGGAACGCTGGCCGTCACCGAGGCCTTCGCCGGGCATCGCAATAGTTTCTACATCATCTCGACCCATATCATCGAATTAGGCGATGTGTTGCAGCAGCGCTGCACGAACATCCGGTTTGCCTATTTGCCGACCGTCATGGAGGGGTCGAGGCCCCGGTATACCTACCAGTTGCAGCCTGGTATTACAGGCGACCGGCAAGGCATGATCATCATTGAAAACGAAAAGATCTTAGAATTATTAGATTTCTGACAATGGGGTACGGCGATGACGCAGTTTGGGCAGCACTTTCCACCATTTGAGGATCGGCAGTTTAAAAAACCATACTGCCAGGCAGGCGCCGATGACAGGTGCGAGCCAGAAGAGCCACCAGCCTGTCCAGATACCGCTGACAACGGAAGGGCCGAGGCTTCGGGCCGGATTCGTGCTGGTGCCCGACAGACCGCCTTCGATACCGACCATGATGCAATAGAGCGGTGGCATCAGAAAGGGAGTAAAGCGGCGCAGGCGGCGATGGCCGGAGAAGAAAAAGATGCCTGCGATCAGCAGGAAGCTGGTGATGATCTCGCCTGCAAAAGCGGCGGGAAAGGCGCCGGCCAGGGGTATGGTGGACCCATAGCCGACACTGGCTCCTTTTTTACCCCATAACAATAAGGGACAGGCACCGAGGATAGATCCGACCAACTGGGCGATGATATATCCCAGCATATGCCGGGTCATCATTCTTTTTCTCAGCCGGAAGGCGATGCTGACGATGGGATTGATATGGGCGCCGCTGATCCTGCCGACAGGGGAAAGGGTAATCAGACAGCCGGTGCAGCCGAACAGGAATCCTGTGACTGCCCTTCGGGCTCCTGCGTCAGGCAGCAAGGCTTTAATGGGTGATCCATCGCCATTATTGAAGATGACGACGGAGAGGCCGACGGCCACCAGCAGAGCAGTGCCGATACATTCCGACAGATATATATAGAAGACCTTTCGACGCATACTTCCGGCCATTGCATTTGATTTGCCTTCAGTTTATTTGTGCCCTCAGTTTATTGTCGGACGAGTCAGCGTCTACGTAAATACCGGTATTGAGTTCCACGTCAGCGAGGGTCTTGCCGGCATCCAGCGGCAAGATGACCAGGGTGCGCTGCTGGTCTTTCTTCCAGACGGCGGGTGTCTGGTGGGCCGTTTTGCTGCTGCCGTCAGAATAGTGCAATATCACGTCGAAGGGTATGGCCAGACCACCGATGTTGCGGACCTCGACTACTGCATTTTTGGTGGTGCGACCTTCCAGAGGCTTTACGTCATTCATTACACTTATGCTACCGATAGCAATGTCGAGATAGCCATTGGAGAAAAACCAGTTGGACCAGAACCAATTGAGGTCCTGGCCGGCGGCATCGTTGAAGGAGTAAAAGAAATCCCAGGGAATGGGATGCTTACCATGCCACCGGTCCATATAAGTATGGAGGCATTTTTTGAACAGGTCATCGCCGAGCATGTCTTTTACCGCCAGATAGCCGAGGGAAGGCTTACCATAGGCGTTGGTGCCATAGGTGACGCCTTTCAGCGCATCTTCCGGGGTGATGATGGGGATGTCTTCCAAAGAAGACGGGTCGAATGTGTAATAATTTACCCGGAATTCTTTATAATTCTCCATAGCCTTTTCGGCGCCCAGGTCGGCCTGGCTGATCAGGTATTCGAAGGTAGTGGCCCAGCCTTCATCCATGAAGCCGTAGCGGGATTCATTGATGCCCATATAGAAAGGAAAATAGCTATGGGCGATCTCATGTTCGGCTACGAAACGGGCAAAGTCCAGATCTTCATAGGTTTCGTCGTTGGCCATCATGGGATATTCCATCCCGGCATACCCCTGGAATACCGTGGTCTTAGGGAAAGGGTAAGCCACTCCGGGCCAATGATGGGATAGCCAGTCCAGGGAGTGGCGGGCGTATTCCGCCATATGATGAAAATCTTTAGCAGTATCGTTGTAGGCAGATTGTACGCTGGCGCGGCGGCCGGAGGCATCGTCCACCACTACGCTGGAAGCATCCCAGGCGAAGTGATCACTGAGGCCGAAAGCCACATCGGTGATATTGTTAGCTGTCCAGGTCCAGGTGTTGATGGGTTTTTGTGCGGTCACCTTACCGCCATAGATGTCGGCAGGAGTGGCAATGCTTACTATATCATCATGGGTGTAAGATGCGGCGAGTTTGCGGGCATAAGCCGGTTGCAGCACATCATCGGGATCCTGCAGGTCACCGGTAGCCCAGACGACAAAGTTTTTGGGAACGTTGACATGGAGGATATAGTCATTGAAGTCATTGTAAAATTCCTGCTCGTCGGTAAAGTCCATGTGGTCCCAGCCGTTATAGTCATCGTATACCGCTACGCGGGGATAAGCGTACGCCAGGAAATAAGTGGTGGAGTCGATCATACCTTCGCGGTTGCTTTTCAGCGAGGCGAGATAATGCCAGCCGACATCCAGCCGGACCGAGTCATGGGGTGCGAGAGGTTTCGCGAGTCGGAGGAAGCGCCAGGTGCCGTCATGGTCCTGTCCCCGCCAGGTACGCTGCTGCCCGTTTTCCGCATAACTGTCGATATGTACGCCGGGATTAAGGTAAGTGGAATCCTCATTACCCGACCGGACCACGCCAGGTTTGTGTATATTGACCGTCAGCCGAAAAACGATGACTTTCAATGTGTCCGGGCTATTATTAAAATAGGTGATCTTCTCTGTGCCCCGGACGAGCCGGTCCGGCGGAGCTGCGTCGATGGTGATCTCGTAGCGGCCGTGATTCTGCCAGTAGTTCGGTCCCGGCCGGCCGTCAGGAGAGCGGGTTCCTTTTTTATACGCTATCTTAACTTCCCTTGGGGTATAGAGGGTGGATTGACCATAGGTCAGGTTCACTACGCCTGCTGCCAGCAGTGCGAGAAAGAAAATTTTTGGCATAATACCGATAGATTTATCGGCAGGAAGATAGGAAGATTAGGGCATAGTTAGAAATTCACTACTTCCCAGTAGGCCTTCTTGGGCTGGCCGGCTGTATCAAACAACAACGGATAGTTCTTTCTGCCGCGGACGGGATAGTCGTCGAGCCAGGTATGTTTGTCGGAGATGTTCCAGAATGTGAGGCCATTGAGGCGGCCTTTGTATTCGCGGAAGACAGAAAAGACTTTTCGGTATTGATCCGTCTGTTGTTGCTGTAGTTGCGGGGTATAGGCGTCCGACTCACCGGGTCGCAGGGCTCTTCTTTCCTTCTCCCAGGGGTAGACCGAGATGTCCAGTTCTGTGATCTGCACTTTGAGGCCCAGGCTGGAGAAGAGGTCGATTGTTGTCCGCAAGTCGTCGGCGGAGGGTTCGAAGATAGACCAATGGGCCTGGATACCGACACCGGTGATGGGTACGCCGGCATCTACCAGTTGTTTGAGCAGACGGTAGACCCGTTGTCTTTTTTCCGGTCGTTCGGTGTTGTAGTCATTGTAGAACAGTTGGGCCTGTGGATCGGCGGCGTGGGCGTATTCAAATGCTTTGGCGATAAATTCGTCGCCGCAGATGCGGTACCATGGAGAATTGCGCAGGATTCGGGTGCTGTCGGGGTCTTTGTTGTCGGCCACCGCTTCATTGACGACGTCCCAGGCATAGATGCGACCTTTATACCGGTTGACGACGGTGGTGATATGATCTTTGAGCCTCTGCAGCAGGACTTCTTTGGTGACGTCATTACCCTGTGTGTCTTTGAACAGCCACGCTGGCGTTTGTTCGTGCCAACAGAGGTTATGTCCTCTGATGCGGAGGCCATGGGACGTGGCGAAATTAACGATGGCGTCGGCATCTTTCCAGTCATATCTTCCTTCTTCCGGGTGGATCGGGCCCATTTTCATGGCGTTTTCCGGGGTGAGGCTGTTGAACTGCGCCAGGATGAGCGCAGAATCGGGACCGGTTGTATTGCGGACGCTAACGGCCACCCCTATGGGGAAGTAATCCTTATAATAATCTTTCAGTCCTTTCGATGGGCGATCGGAAAAGAATAGGGTGCTGAGGAATGCGGGAACAAGCAAAGACTTATATGGCATATCAGTTATTTTAAATAAGGTGATTCTGGTGGTCCCAGGTAGCTGGGTTTCAGGCCGCCGGCGTCGACGACTATTTTTTGCAGTACCGGGCTGGGGTCGATGAACCAGTATTTGAGGATATGTTCGCCGGGTCGGGTGATCCGGTGCTGTGAGACGCGGATGAGGATATTGTCTGCCACCATCTTATCCCATACGCCGCGGGCTTCGTTGCCGGTGGTGCAGTCGATGAGCTGAGGTGTTTCGTCGTCGAAGGAGACGGCGATATGGATGGGGTAGCGGTTGAATTCGATGAGGGGGGAGAGCCAGGCCTGTATGCTGACCATTCCGGTGTCGGAGAGCCACATCCGGTATTCGAGGTGGGAGCTATTGCCACCGGGGGTTTGTGCGGGTGCGGTGACCGGTGAGGCTTCCACGCCCGAGCCGGTGCGGCCCAGGTCGGGGATGGTTAGCCATTCGATGCTGTTGGTGGTGACGGCTTTTGCGTAATGTGATGCTTCGATCGAGACATAGCCGTTGGTTTCTATGAAGCCATCGAACCGGCGGGGTTTGGGTTCGGCGGGGTTATCGATCCTGACCGTAACGGTGACTTTTACGCTATCGGGGCCGGTGATGACTAGGGGTGCTTCGTGTTGCCCGGAGGGCGCCCGGGTCCAGTCCACGTTGATCCATATCCGCTGTTGTTTGTCGACGGGATAAGTCGGGTGGCCGGGCCCGATGCCGGGATCGTCGGCGGCGCCGAGTTGTATCCAGGGAGCGCCGGGGCGGATGGTATAGGTGAAAGGGGTGAAGGTGCGGTTGAAGATCTCGATATAGTGGTCGGTGGGTTGAAAGGGGTTAAAAAGGGGGAGGGTGGCTTTGACAGAGTCGGTGTTATTAGGCCACGAGGCGGTAGAGCCTTCGACGGCGACACCCCAGGAGGGTGGGATGGGGAATGCGACACTGTCGACCACGCCCGGCATTTTGTTATAGCGGGGCTCCTGCCAGGAGGCATAGCCGATATGCGTTTGGTCCATCATGTGGTCCCACTTGCCGCCGGCCAGTTTTGTGTTGTAGTCATGGGAAAGGAGAGAATCTTTTTCGAAGAGGCCGTTGGCTTTTGCAGCCAGGTCGTTCGTGGCGGCTCTTCCCTGGGCGGCGTAGAGGTGATTTAGCGCTACCGTATAATAGAGCTCGTTTAGGTTTGCGCAGGCGAGGACGGGAAAGAGCACGAGCTCATAGTAGGCGTCTCTGGCGTCCGGCGGCAGTTGCTGGTAGATGGATTGCGCCTGGATAGCGAGTTCGTTATAGTCGGCGACGACCTTTTCGGCCTCGCGGTAGTTGAACAGGCTATAGGTATCAGCAGATAACAATTCCGGTTTGCGGCGGCCGTTATATTTCAAGTAGAGTGTCAGGATGCGGGCGATAGAGTCGGCGAAGGTGGGACCGAATTGTCGCCGGGCCCAGTCGCGGGTATAGTCCGGCAATTTGGCGGCGGGCCATTGGGTGGGGTTCCAGGCATAGTCCATAAAGAATTCAATCGGGAATTCCATCGGTTTGATATCGCCGACATTAACGATCCAGATGTGGTCGTCTCCATACGATCTGGTCAGGTTCATTTCTTCCCAGACGCGGGCAATCGGGTTTGTGTTCAGCCATTTGTAATTACGCGGACCGCCGACATAATCGAAATGGTAGTACATGCCATAGCCGCCGCCTCTGGGGTGGTCGTCGGGGCGGGGTAGTTTGCGGACATTGCCCCAATTGTCGTCGCACAGCAGCAAGGTAACGTCGTCCGGCACGCGCATGCCTTTATCATAATAATCCTGGACTTCCTTGTACAGCGCCCAGGATTGGGGTGTAGCCGAAGGATCTTTGCCTGTTACTTTCGCGATGATGGCCCGCTGGTCGGCGACTATCTTTTCGAGGAGAGAGATATTGCTTCCTTCCGTCATAGGTTTGTCGCCGTCGCCGCGCATGCCGACAGTGACGATGCTCTCGTGGTCCGCCATGTTGACAATCCCTTTCGTCCAGAAACTGTCCAACACAGGAGCGTTCGTCTCGTAGTTCCAGGGGCCTGCGCCGTAACGTTTCCATTCCTGTTGAGCTCTCAACATAGGTTCATGGTGGGAGGTACCCATCACGATGCCGTATTTGGCTGCGAGGATAGGGTTATAGGGATCGTCGTCATTGAAGGCATTGCCCCACATAGCCGGCCAAAGGTAATTGGCCTTGAGCCGTAACAAGAGTTCGAATACGTGTTCGTAGAAGAGGTGATTCAAATTCCCATATTTTTCATGGACCCAGCCGCTGAGCGCAGGTGCTTCGTCGTTGATGAAGAAACCGCGGTATTTTATGGCCGGGGGATTCGACTGGTATATCTTACCGCTGTAGAAGAACAATGGGTTTTTGTGTGGGATGGGAACATCCGCCCACCAGTACCAGGGGGAGACGCCCATTTGTTTCGATAGTTCGAAGATGCCGTAAGCGGTACCTCTGCGATCGCTGCCGGCGATAATGAGGGCCCGGTCGACGCCGACCATCGGCCGGCTGACTGTTTTGAGGACATACGACTCCCATTTGCCTTTCATCGAAGAGGGGATCATATTTTGCCGGGCCAGTCGTTGGATCAACTGCGATTGGTCCAGGCTGCCGATGATAATGACGTTAGCGAGGCGGGGGCCTTTCGAGAGGTCAGTGATGATAGCGGGTTTGAAACCTGTTACGCGCAGGATATCTTCCTGCAGCATCGAGGCGGCTTTTCCCACCAGCCAATGGTCATCAGGATCAACATAGATAGGTGTTACGCCCGTCAGGCCGGCGACGATGGGAAAGCCATCGGAGGAGGGATCGTCGGAGATCATGTTCTGCGCTTGTACCGGCAAGACCGGGAGTGCTGCCAGCGATGCCAGAGCGGCCAGCAGGTATAGGAATATCTTTTTCATTCCATATGTTTAAACCGTTCCGGCAAAGCTGCCCGAGCGTCGTTATCAGAATCCGATCGAGTTACCGCCGTCTACCGGCAGTACGACGCCCGTCAGGTATTTAGCCTGGTCCGATGACAGGAAGAGGGCGGCATCGCCGATATCGGCCGGATCGCCGAGGCGGCCCAGCGGAGTGCGGGCGAATACTTTATTTTTCCTTTCCGGGTCGCCGTTAAGGGCTTTCGCCGACATGTCTGTAGCGATAAAGCCGGGAGCGATGCAATTAACCAGGATGCCCTGTGGTGAGAGTTCGACCGCCATGGCCTTCGTCATTCCTTCGATGGCGGCTTTCGATGCGGTATAGGCGATGACCTTCGGGATGCCGTATTGCGAGGCCATTGAGCTGATGTTGATGATATTACCTTTTCCGGCAGGCAGCATGACCTTCACGACTTCGCGGGACAGGGCAAATACCGCCCGGACGTTCGTATGGAGGATGCGGTCGAATTCCTCGTCCGTCACGTCGGTATAATCTTTTTTCATATTGATCCCTGCGTTGTTGACCAGGATATCGATGTGGCCGAAGCGGGAGACGAGTTGCTGTACGAGGGCGGGAATGGAGGCTAAGTCGTCGAGGTCGTGAGAAACCGGGTAGCAAAGTTTGCCGAGCTGTTCGGCGGCGGCATCCAGTTTTTGGCGGTCACGTCCTATGATGATCGTCGTTATCTGCGCCCGAACGAATGTTGTAGCGATTGCCAGGCCGATGCCCGAGCCTCCTCCGGTTACGAGGGCTATTCTGTCGGTATGTGCTGTCACAGCCATAGTTGTCAAGGGTTTGTTTTCCGGCGAATGGAAGATTCGCGGACGATAAGTTCTGACCGCAATATAATAGTATTAGTGGAATGGATGCTGCTGGCTCCGTTGAGATGGTCGATCAGGCTGCGGGCAGCGATCTGTCCCATTTCATAGCCAGGGTAATTGACCGTGGTAAGGTTTGGTTCAATGACCGTGGATACGGGGTCATTATTGAATCCTGCGAATGCAATGTCTGCGGGGATCCTGATGCCTGCCTGTTTCAATGCCGTCATACAGCCGACTGCGCAGTTATCGTTGGCTACGAATACTGCATCGGGCAGGGGTTTCATCTCCATGATGCGGGCAGCGGCGTCTGCGCCGGCCTCCTGGCTGAGGTTGCCTACGATGACGTAGTCTTCCCGGAAGGCGATACGCTGGTCGGCGAGTGCCTGCTGGTAGCCTTGCAGGCGGTCGATATAGACATTTCGTTTGGGGGTGGCGGTGATATGGACAATGCGGGTGTTGCCCTGGCTGATGAGGTGGGTGGTTGCTTCGTAAGCGGCCCGCAGGTTATCGATCTGGATGCAGGTGCCTTCCGTCTTGTCGGCCGTACGGTCGAAGAAGATGAGGGGGATCTTCTTCTTGGTAAAGGGTTCGAAGTGAGCCAGCGAATCCGTATCGTAGGCGAGAGATACCAGCAGGCCGTCTACGCGGCTATTGAAGAGGGTGGCAGCATTGACGCGTTCCTTTTCTGCCGATTCCGAGGATTGACTAATAATAAGATTGTATCCTTCGCTATTGGCGACATTTTCCATCCCGGCGATAACGGAAGACATAAAGGAGCTATTGATCCGGGGAATGATCACACCTATAGTATTCGTGCGGCTGGTACGGAGGTTACGGGCGAAATTATTACTGCGGTAGCCTAGTTCGAGAGCCAGGTCGGCTATTTTCTTTTTGGTTTTCTTGCTGACGACGGGGTCATCCTTCAATGCACGGCTGACCGTGGCGATGGAGATGTTCAATTTTCTGGCAAGATCGTAGATGGTAACTTCTTTCTCTGTACTCATACAATCGTTTACGTCCTTGGTATAAAGGTAAAATTATGTTTTTTTTTGAAAAAAAATGTAATCGGTTACATTTTCTCGGAAATTTCCTTATTTTCGATTCGCAATTCAGATCTCTGCATACTTGCCATACCAAAAAAAACGATTGATCTTATGCAGCTAAAGCGACGTCCTGTAGGAGAATTTTTCTTCACTCGATCCCTCAAATGCTTGTTGGGCGTGCCTTTCCCCTCATTATGGTCTATTTCGTCTTTCTACGATGGTCCCGCGGCAACAGGGCATTATCTGCACCGCAAAATTTTACTAAACCAAAGCTTCAAAAATTAAAAACGATCGCTTATGAGAGTTTTGTTCAAGCATTGGGTCCCCGGAATACTTTCTCCCGAGGGACGGCTTGCGAAAAGGTCCATCTTCATCGTCTGTTGCGGGTTGTTCCTACTGGCTGCCCCGCGCTTACAGGCTCAGAACACCATTCATGTTGTCGGGCATATTATGTCTGACAGCGGGCAATCGGTTGCGAAGGCCACCATCGTGGTGAAGGGATCGAAATCCGCCGTGAGCAGTGATGACAACGGCAATTTCGATATCCAGGTTCCGGCGGATGCGACGCTGACGATTTCGTCCATCGGCTATGCACCTGCTACTATTAAGGTAGCGGGCAGGCATTCGCTGCAGATCGCGTTGACACGTTCGTCCAATGCATTAGACCAGGTGATTGTGGTGGGATATGGGACGCAGAAGGCGAGTGATGTCACGGGTTCAGTCGCCAGAGTTTCAGCGGCGACCTTGTCCGAAGTGCCATCACCCAATTTCATTAATGAATTGCAGGGCCGGACCGCGGGTGTGGACATTGTAAACAATAGTGCTACACCGGGAGGCGGGGGACAGATCCGCATCCGGGGGAGCCGATCGATGGCGACGTCCACAGTCGTCAATTCCCAGACCGGCGTCGGCAACGCGAATTCCATCAGTGATAACCTCGACCAGCCGCTGGTGGTGCTGGACGGAATACCGTTTGGCGGCAGTGTGAACGATATCGATCCCGACAATATTGCCAGCCTGGATATATTGAAAGATGCATCTGCCACGGCCATCTACGGATCGAGAGCCTCTGGCGGGGTTATCCTCATTACGACCAGAAGAGGCCGGGTGGGTAAATCCCAGATGACCTATAACGGATACGATGGTATTTCCAGCGTTCTTGGCGATTTGAAGGTGTTCAATGGAAAAGAGTATGCTCAATTCAAAGCAGATGCTGCGACTTACAATACTACTACTCCCGGGACGACCGCCTATCCGCTGACCGCGGCCGAGCAGGCCGGACTTACTGCCGGGACCAATACCAACTGGCAGAAGCTGATCTATCGGAATGCCATGACGACCAGCAATAACCTGAGCCTGTCCGGCGGTACCGAGACCACGCAGTTCAGCCTTGGGGGGTCTTACTATGACCAACAAGGGATCATCCCCAATCAGAATTTCGAACGGTTTGCTTTGCGGACTACTATCGATCATAATATCAACAAGCATCTGAAGATCGGCGTCAATACCATCAATTCTCTGACCTATACCAATACGCCGGGTGGCGCGGGTGTTCCAGGTACGCTGATGCGGTTGAGTCCATTAGTCTCTCCTTATAATTCTAACGGAACCGTCAATACCTACCCGCTCGTCGGCTCCGTCGATGCATCGGCCTATGTGAATCCGCTGACATTGAAAACGCAGTCCGGTGCTATCCTGGCCAGGGTGCGGAGGTTGCAGACCTTCAACAGCTTGTACGGAGAATGGTATATCCTGCCCGGGCTGAAGTACAGGATCAACCTCGGGTTGAACTATTCACAGAACCAAAACGACACCTATAACGGTCCTGAGACTTTTGTCAATGTCAATACCTCGCTGGCTGCGGCAACGGCGGAGGTTGGAAATGCGGAAGCGTATTCGTATGTGCTGGAAAATGTTGCGACTTATGACAAGACCTTTGCAGGGGTGCATCATCTGACTTTAACGGGATTGTATAGTGCCGAGAAGGATCATAGCCAGAGCGGCGGATTTATGGGAACCGGATTTCCGGCCAACTATGTACAGGACGCGAATCTGAATCTGGCTCAAACGGTAGTTGCGGATCCCAATAATCCCGGCAGTTTTGCCGAGAGAGGGCTGATATCCTATATGGGCCGGCTCAACTATGCCTTCAATGAGCGTTATTTATTGACCGCGACCGTGAGAAGGGATGGTTCTTCGGTGCTGTCACCGGGCAACCAGTACTTTACCTATCCGGCCCTTGCCCTGGGCTGGAATATCATGAATGAGAATTTTATGAAGTCCGTCGGCTGGATCAACAACCTCAAATTGAGGGGAGGCTGGGGGTTGACGTCCAATCAGGGCGTTGCGCCTTACACCACTTTGGGTGCGCTGACGACCAGCACCTATAATTTCGGGCAGGCGACAGGAGGGGAAGTGAATACCTACCTGATCACTTCGCTGGCCAACGAGCATCTACACTGGGAACAGACAGCAGAGACCAACTTAGGTCTCGACTTCGGGTTCGTGCAGAATCGCATCTACGGTACATTCGATGTGTATGAGCAAAAGACAAGCGATATTCTTCTGCAGCAGACGCTGCCACCGAGCAACGGCGCCAGCAGCATTACGACCAACCTGGGCAAGACCACAGGGAAAGGGGTAGAGTTCAATCTTACTACTGTCGATATAAAGCCGACGTCCCCGGGAGGATTTGGCTGGACGACCAATTTCAATTTCTACCTGAACAGGGAGAAGATTACGGCACTTGTGCCGGGAGAGACGCAGGACATCAACGACGGCTGGTTTGTAGGTCAGCCATTGACGACAATATTCGATGTTAAGAAGCTTGGTATCTGGCAGACGGCGGATTCGCTGGACGGCAAGTTGCAGGCGCAGACCTCGCCCGCCCAATTGCCCGGGAATATCAAGGTTCAGGACATCGCCGGCCCTAACGGCGGCAAGCCAGATGGTAAGATCGATGCCAACGATCGGCAGATCATCGGCAATTTCCAGCCCAAATGGGAGGGAGGTTTCAGCAGTACGATGACGTACAAGAATTTCGATTTCAATTTCGTCGCGTTTGCACGTATGGGTATGAAGGTGCTGGTGCCTTACCTGACGACCGATGGTACGGCCCAGGGGTACGACTTTTTCATGCAAAGCCGGATCAACCAGCTGAAAGTGAATTACTGGACGCGCACGAATCCGACGAATGACTTTCCCCGGCCGGATGCCAGTCTGCAATCCTTCCCGTTTGCTTCCACACTGGGCTACCAGAATGGCTCGTTCATCAAGATGAGGAGCATCAACCTGGGTTATACCATTCCGTCAGCGGGGTTGAACAAGGCGGGGATCACCTCGTTAAGGATCTATGTCACGGCGTTGAATCCCTTTATCATCTATTCTCCTTTCGTGAAGGCGGGATACGGTCCTGACCCGGAAGGCAATGGTTATGGGGGTGGCGTATCTTCTACGGCTGCCGGCGGCAGTGTTGGAGCGGGTGGTATGAATGGGCAGGCCAGGCAGATCAGCGTCAATGCGAATAATCCATCAACGCGTGAGTTCAATCTCGGGGTAAGCCTGAAATTCTAAATTTAAAAATGTTGCTTGTATGAAACGATATACAAAAATTTGTTTTGCGGGCCTGATGGCGATAGTGCTAATGAACATCAGTTGTAAAAAACTATTACAGGAGCACCCCGAGTCGATCATCGTACCCAGCATTTTTGCCACCGATGGCGGTCTGGAAGGTGGCATTGGCGGCGTATATAATGACCTGCGCGGCCTTTGGGGCACGGAGGGATTCACTATGCAGTGCCTTGGCGGTACCGATGAGATATTAGAAGGGGCCAGCGTTACAAGTCCGGACTTCTATACCTACAATCCGATGAACAGTGCGGATGAAGCCGGTGGGTGGTGGGACAATGCATACCAGGATATCAATACTTTGAATGCCGTTATACAATATGGCAAGCTGGCCACGCCGGATACTATTGTGGACCAATGTATCGCGCAGGCGCATTTCCTGCGGGCTTTCTGGTATTACTATCTGGTCACCAATTTTGGCGATGTACCGTTGCATATGACCTACGTCACGCAGGCGAGCCTGGCGGATTCCCGGCAGCCGATGGCGCAGGTTTATGATTCCATCATTACTGATCTGAACTATGCGGCTGCGAACCTGCAGCTTGTCTCGCCGGTGAATGCCACCACGTCGGCGCCTTTCGGCGGCAAAGCGGCGGCACAAGGTGTGGCTCTCTACCTGCTGGGGAAGACTTACCTGACGCGTGGCTGGTCCACTGCGGCCCAGCCGACAGATTTTAACCAGGCCGTCACCATCTTCACCAATCTGATCACTAATCAGACGACGTACGGATTTGGTCTGTGGCAGGATTATGCCGATGAATTCGGCGAAAATGTCTCTCCCATCACGGCTTCCCGGGCAGCCTATGATTATGGGAAGGAGAATATGTTTGTCAGCGACCACACCAGCAATTCCCAATACGGACAATATGTGCAGGGTGGCGGTGCTGCCGGCGGGGCAGCGCAGAATCTTCTGCCCTGGTTCCAGCGCTGGAACTATCCTTCGAACGCCACGGTCAATGCCTATAAGAATGGCGCAGGGGCGCTGGCTAATTCCGGAACCAGCATGATGACGAGGGACGTCATCAATGGACGGCCCTTTATCCGGGCTATGCCCAACAATTTGTATGTCCTGGGTCAGGCCTTCGATACGACGGACAGAAAATCCGATAGCAGGTATTTTAAGACGTTCCAGACTGTATTTATCGCGAACACGCAGTTTCCTACCTCTCCTACCGCTGCGGTAAACGCCGCGGGGCAGCCGATATTTGTGAATCCTTCTTCGAATGCCAACAATACGCGCGGTATTAACGATACACTGGTCGTTGGCGTGGATACGGCTGTATGGTTTCCGCCATTTGAAGTCGCGGGTGCGCCGCAGTTCGACGGTACGAGGCCTTTCCATGGGATAATCATTCCCCCGAGTCTCCAGACGAACAATTATTATCCTGCCAACATGAAGTTCGATGACCCGAGCAGGCCCTCAACAGATTTCAATGATCCCAGCACACGGCCGGTGACTATCTTTCGTTTTTCCGATGTCTATCTGCTGCTGGCCGAAGCCTATTACAAGCTGGGAATGCTGCAGAATGCGGCTAATGAGATCAACGTGATCAGGGAAAGAGGGGCGTACAACAAAAATAATAATGCTACGCAGAACACGGCTGCGGCTGCGGCTATGGACATCACTCAGAATCAGGTGACACTGGATTTTATCCTGGATGAGCGCACCAGGGAATTCTACGGGGAAGGGATCAGGTGGTTTGACCTGGTACGCACGCAGTCGTTGCAGGAAAGAATCACCCATTATAATCTCGTTCAGGCGGGAGCGCATTTCCAATCGTATATGTCTTTACGCCCGATCCCGCAGAACGAGATCGACGCCGTGACGTCGGGGCCTGCTTTTCCGCAGAACCCGGGGTACTAGGCGTCACGAACAAATGACGAGTTCTTTGAATTTGAAATTTGGTGCTTTGTAAAAGATGGGAGCCGGCCTCCCGGTATCGACGTGCAGGCGTTGGTATCAAACTACTTCTATGCTGCTGCGG